>CAYOWG010000151.1:0-2805 GCA_964407605.1 uncultured Sulfurospirillum sp.
TTTTGAAGAGTTAGCAAAAGACTTAAAAGCTTCAAGACTTGAAGAGCTTGATGAAAATGACAATTCTTTATTTTATCATCAACTCAAAGATAACCTTATAGAGAAGAACAAGCTCATAAACGATGATAAACTGCTTGAATACGATGAAAACATCGTAAGGCATACCAAGACTATGGGTAGAGGTATAAAGTGGAAATACTTCCAATATCTATCATTGTTATTTGTAGAGGTATATTTAGATAAATATTTTGAAGATAAAGCACAACTGCTTGAAGATTTAAATGCTCATCTTAGAGAATTTAATACAACTCTTGAGACAAAAGAAAAACTTGTAGAATATAATCATACAGAACTAAATAAACTTGCTTTATATAATGCTACGGGAAGTGGAAAAACACTTTTACTTCATATGAACCTCTTACAATTCAATCATTACAGTAAAGGTAAAATAAAAATCAATAAGACGGTTTTAATTACTCCAAATGAAGGATTGTCAAACCAACATTTAGATGAGTTTGAAGCTTCAAATATAAAAGCTGAAATATTTTCAAAAGAGAGCAAAGGGCTTTTTGAAAGTGATGCTATTGAAATCATCGAGACAACAAAATTAGGCGAGGATGACGGAGATAAGACAGTAGCCGTTGATAGCTTTGAAGACAACAACTTAGTATTCATAGATGAAGGGCATCGTGGTGCCAAGGGTGAAATATGGAAGAACAATAGAGATAAACTTAGTGCCAATGGTTTTGCCTTTGAATACAGTGCTACCTTCGCACAAGCTATAAACTCTGCTACTGATAAAAAGAAAAAAGAACTTGAAAATGAATATACTAAGGCTATTCTATTTGATTACAGTTATAAATATTTTTACAATGATGGTTATGGCAAAGATTACTCTATTTTAAATCTAAATGAAGAGAGTGATGAGATAAAACAAAAATATTTAACAGCTTCACTACTTAGCTTCTATCAACAATTAAAAATATTTGACACTTCAAAAAGTTTATTGAAACCTTACCTTATAGAAAAACCTCTGATGGTGTTTGTAGGAGCCAGTGTAAATGCTGTAAGAACTGAAAGTAAAAAACAAGTCTCTGATGTGGTAGATGTGTTGTTATTTATTGATGGTTTTATAAAAAGTAGAACAGAGAGTATCGCCAATATAAAAAAGATTTTGAGCTTTGATAGTGGTCTTCAAACTACTAAAGGTGTAGATATATTTGAGAACAAGTTTAGTTTTTTAGAAAATACAAAACTAAATGCAACACAGCTTTTTGATGATATGTTACATATAATTTTTAATGCTTCAAATGGTATGCTTCATTTAGAAAACCTCAAAGGTGTAGATGGAGAGATAGCACTCAAAATTGGAGAGAATGAACACTTTGGTGTTATCAATGTTGGCGATAGCGATAAGCTTGTCAAGATATGTGAAGCTAAAGGTATCACGGTAAGTAGTAGAGATTTTTCTAGCTCACTTTTCAAGACTATAAATGACACTACTTCAAACCTAAATATACTTATAGGTTCAAAGAAGTTTTCTGAGGGTTGGAGTTCTTGGCGAGTATCCACTATGGGGCTTATGAATATAGGGAAAAAAGAGGGTTCTCAGATAATTCAACTGTTTGGTCGTGGAGTAAGACTTAAAGGTTATGATTTTTGTCTAAAAAGAAGTAGAGCTATTAGAGGTAAAGAGTTAGAGCGAAAATATCAAGCAGTTGAAACACTCAATATATTTGGACTAAAAGCTGATTATATGAAAGCCTTTAAGGACTACTTGGAAGATGAAGGGGTTCCTGTCTCCGAGAGAGTAGAATTTATTCTGCCCGTGATTTATGACAAGAGCTATAAAACTAAAAAGCTAAAAGTATTAGACCTACAAGAGGGTAAAGACTTCAAAAGAGAAGTAAAGCTTGATTTGCAGTTTTGTGATATTAGAGCTATAAGTAAAAAGGTAGTGTTGAGCTTGTATAAGCAAGTGGATATATTAGAGAGTGAAAGCAGAACTGGAAACAAGTATGACTTAAACAGTGAGATACTGCAAATTGAACATCTAAGTTTTATAAGTATTGATGATATATTTTTCGCACTTCAACAGTTCAAAAATGAAAAAAGTTGGAGTAATCTAAATATATCTAAAGTTGATATAGAAGATTTACTTGCTAGAAAAGATTGGTATAAGCTTTATATTCCAAAAGATGATATGAAAGTGAATAGCTTCAAAAATCTTGCTAACTTTGAAACTATTATGATTACACTACTGAAAAAATATATGAAGTCATTTTATGAGTATAAGAAAAGTGAGTGGGAGAGCCAATTTTTAGAATACAGAGAATTGGACGAGACAAGAGACCGCGCTAACTTAATAGACAACTATAGCATTACAGTAGAAGATAAAGAAACGGAGCTTATAGGGATATTGCAGCGGCTTGAACAGGATTTAAAAGACAAAAAAATACCAAAATTTGATAGAACTGATTTAAAGGTTTTTGAATTTAGTAAACATATTTATAATCCCCTTATTTACACCAATAAAGGGATGAGTGCTTTATCTATAAAGCCAGTAGAGCTAAACGATGGCGAAAAAGATTTTGTGGAAGATTTGAATAGATACTTAAAAAAGAACCATAAAGATAAAGAGATATATCTACTTAGAAATCAAAGCAAAACGGGTCTTGGATTTTTCACTGAGGGCAATTTTTATCCTGATTTTATTATGTGGATAGTAACAGAAAATAAGCAATATATCAGTTTTATAGACCCAAAGGGAATAAGAAACTCAAACCCAACCAATGACCCAAAAAT
>CAYOWG010000152.1:0-2798 GCA_964407605.1 uncultured Sulfurospirillum sp.
CAGGAAGCGTTTTTTATAAGGACCAACAACAAAGCTCTTATGCAAGACTAAACTTTACCAACGCAACTCCTCAAGATATAAAAACTAGTATGAAAAGACTAAAAAAAGGCTTATAAATCTTATGAATGAAAACAACCTAATGCATGGCATAAAACTACAACAGATAGTAGAAGATCTAGAAAAACAATACGGCTAGGAAGAGCTAGACAAACGCATGAGAATGAACTGTTTTGCTTCAGACCCATCTGTAAAATCTACTCTAAAATTTCTACGCAAAACTGAGTGGGCTAGAGAAAAAGTAGAAAAACTATGGCTAACCACACTTAAGAGCTAAAACTTCTTCAATGTCACTATATGAGTATTTTTGGTACTCTTTGGCTTTTGATATGATAGTATATACCGCCATACGGTCTGCTAGTTCATTGCCTTCTACTCCCACATGACCCTTTACATGTAGGATATTTATCTTCTCTTTCAAATCTTCAAAAAGAGCATGTGCTTGCTGAATAAGTTCAAGATTTTTAATCTCTCCACCTTTTTTTTTCCACCCTTTTGCCTTCCATCCATAAGCCCAATTCGTGATACAATCAATGCTATATTTTGAATCAGAGTATATCTCTATGATGGTTTCACACTTCACTCCTGAAGCAATCTGCATAGCTTTATATAGGGCATTTAACTCTGCAGTATTGTTTGTTCCTTTTTCTTCATAAGCACCATATATCAAAGTTGGCAGCTTTTTGCCCTCATACAAAGCTAACCCACTCCCAGAATTACCAGGGTTACCAGAGCATGCTCCATCACAGTATATTTTTAAACTTTTTCTATTTACCATTTATCAACTTTTGTATCAACCTTCTTGTCTCAGCTTCATCAAAAAAGAGGTTTCTATTGAGCTCATCTGCAAATCTTTTTAAGAGTTGCATTTTTCTTTTTTTCAACTCTTCGCCACCCAACCCAACAAGCTCACTTCGTAACTCTTCTTTATAGTTTTCAAAAATCTCAACTTGTTTTTGCCTTTTTGTTTTTAATTTCCTACTTGGCTTAAAGAGTAGATACAAAAAACCAAGAGCTATAAATATTATAATATACTCCATCTAAGCTCCTTTTTGGGTCATAAAAAATGCAACCAAATCATCTATACTTTTTTTGTCTAACCAGTTATAGCTTGGCATTGTTGATATTTTCTCGCCTTCACCCACTTCGCTATACCAAGAGTGTTTTTTAGTCCCTCTAACAACAACTGCGTTGGGGTGCAAGATTGACTCTCGCAAATACTCTATGGTAGAGTAGCCTCCTATATTTGAAAGATTTGGTCCCATAAAATCAGACCCTATACCAGCATCTCCATATCTATGACAAGATGCACAGTTCTCTAGTGCTAATCTCTCTCCGTTTGCTACATCTCCATCAGGCAGTGCTTCTAGCGCACTCAATAGACTCTCTGCGCCACTTCTAGAAACCAACTTTACTCCAATCCAAGAACTCATAAACTTATGATTGTCTCCCACCAAGAGTGCTAATGAGATAGGAAACCCACCATTATCAAGATCGAGATAGTCTTGCTTAAGTGCCCGAGAAAGAGTTCCTCTCCAATAGCCATTTTTATAAATCATGTACATTTTACTGCTACTGTCAACAACAGCAGTGATAAAGCCTTCTCCCTCAGAGATAAGCACTTCTTGATGCTCTTGCGTCTCTTCAATAACTACTTTTTCTTCACTCTCTTGTGTTCCGCTTTCTCTAAGGAAAAAATCTATACTTTCATGTGCCTCATAAGTAGCTTTTATCTTTTTTTGAAGATATACCACAACTGGTCTGCCCTTGTTTCCCTTGTCGATATATGGCAACTTAGTAACATCTGTATACTCAACCGGAAACTGTATTATGAGCCCATCAGTATAAACTACAATGCCATCCTCTTTCTCAACCCCTCTCTCATCACCTTTCCACTTAATTAAAAAAGATATATTTTGGCCATCGTGTATAGCCTTTACTTTAGCTTTTTTGGATTTATTTATTATATTTGAGATATTGCTATCTTGCCTACTTGTGTATTTGGGATAAAGAGTGATATCTTGATAGCTAGCACTTAGCCACGCCCTTGAAGTAGGACTTATATCAGATACATTCCCAAGAACCTGCATGGCTTTTATGTTACTAGCGACAAGTGGTACATTGAATAAGGCTAAAAAAATTATTAGTTTCGTCAATACTATAATCAACAACTCCCCTTTATGAAACTTTTACTTAAGGGCATCAAAGATTTAAAAAAGTGAGAGAAAATGGCGAGAAGGCGTAGGAATCGAACCTACCTTCAGACGGTCAACCGCCCAAACATCGGGTTTGAAGCCCGTGATGCCCACCAGGGTCATATGCCCCCCACATTAAGATGAAATCTTATCAAGTTTTTTGTAAAAAGAAGCTTACTCGATTCGATTCTTTTGCGGTTTGTAGAAATAGTATCCTTGAAAATAGTCAATCTCCAAGTTTTTACATCTCTCAAAGACCTTTTTTGAGTGTACATACTCTGTAACAACTTTGATATCTAGTTTTTTTGGCATAAGTTACGATAGACTTAACTAAAGCATAGGCACTTGTCTTGGTATCTATATTTTTATCAAGCTTGCGTCTATTTTTAAGATATCTGGAGCTATCTCTGAGATTTTTGAGTAGTTTGAGTAACCGTTTCCAAAGTCGTCTATGGCTATCTTGACCCCTAGTTTTCTAAAGTTGTCAATAAACTCTTTTAGGAGAGTATAATCTTTTATGGCAACTTCAAGTAATACAGGAGGTAT
>CAYOWG010000153.1:0-2797 GCA_964407605.1 uncultured Sulfurospirillum sp.
TAAAATAACCGATAAATACAAACTAAGGATAAACATGCTACATAGATATGAAGAGCAACTCAATGAGATTTATGGACTTCTTGAAGCACTAGGGGCGAGTATCAATGAAGCAGCAAGTAAGGCTGAAGATGGAGTCAATACACTTGAGACTGAAAACTTTGACACGGCAAGAGATTTGCTAAAAAACACAGAGAGTCAGGCAAATGAGATAGACCAAAACATACTCAAAACTTTTGCACTTTTTGAGCCTGAAGCAGTGGAGCTAAGAGAGCTAGTAGCTTACCTAAAGATTACAAGCGAAATCGTCAGACTAAGTGATAACATCAAGAGCTTTAGCAAACGCATGAAGGGACACATAAACTCAGAAGTAGATTTTACGCTTCTCCAGGAGCACTCAAATCACCTCGCAAAAAGTGCTTTTAAGTCGATTCGTTTTGCTATAGAATCCCTGTATCTAAAAGAGAAAGAAGAGATTTCTGATAAGTATAGAAAAGTTTGTGTTGAAGAGAGTAAAACAGATGATTTATACTCTATCTTGGAGAAAAATATAATGGCTGATTTATGTAAAGATATAGAAAAATCAGCAGACTCTATAGAGATTTTAAGTACAATGAGAAAGCTTGAGCGCATGGCTGATAGAGCTGTGAATATTACTAAGCTTATACGATTCGCAAGAAGGGGAGGAGAGATAAAATATTTTGGCTAACACTATACTTATCATCGAAGATGAAGAAGATCTTTTAGAACTGCTAGAGTACAACTTACAAAAAGCTGGATTTGAAACTCTAGGGTTTTTATCTACCAAAAATGTAAGAAGTCTTTTAGAAGAAGAGAAGATTGACTTGATGATAGTGGATAGAAACTTGCCCCATATAGAGGGTAGCGAATTTGTGAAATCTCTAAGAAAAGATGCTATCAACATACCCACTATCTTTGTAACAGCCAAAGATAGTGAGGAAGATATAAAAGAGGGTTTTGAGAGTGGCGCGGATGACTACCTAACTAAACCATACAAGATGAACGAACTTATACTTCGCATAAAAGCCATCTTAAGAAGAACAAGTCCAGCTAGTTTAGACAAGATAGAGTTTAAAGACATACTGCTAGATACGAAATCTAGAACTGCCTATATATCAAAAAAAGAGGTGGATTTAACCAAGTTAGAGTTTGAGCTCTTAAAAACACTCATAGAGAACAAAAACTCTGTCTTAAACCGTGAATACCTACTAACACATGTCTGGAAAAATGAAGCATATTTTCAAGACAAAACCGTCAATGTAGCAGTCAATCGACTCAAAAAAAAGATAGACCCTAATGGCGATAAAGATTATATCAAATCAGTATGGGGCATAGGCTACACTGTACAATGAAACTATCATACTCACAAAAAAGGCGTAACTTAAGCAAGAGGAGATTTTAAAGTGAAACTTCACCAGCACTTTATAGTAAACTTTTTGTTTATTTTTGCTGGGACGTTTTTTCTTGCACTCTTTGTGAGCTACTTTGCAGCAAAAGAGATAAATCTCAACCAGTACAAAAACTTTATGAAAAGCCAGATAGAGTTGATAAAAATTCAACTCCATCACACTGAAGACTTAGATAAGCTAGTACTTCTTATAAAAGAAAAAACAGGTAAAAGAATTACTATTATAGATGACGATGGCAGAGTCATAGCAGAGAGTGATTTTGATAAAAATAGCATGGATAATCAAGCTGAAAGAAAAGAGATAAGAATAGCACGAGCACAAGTTGATGGCTATGCACTTCGCTACTCTGAGACCTTGGGCATTGAGCTTCTTTATGTTGCAAGTCAGTCCTATTTTAACGAAAAGCCTGTTTTTGTACGGCTTGCTACAAAGCTTAAGTTTGTACATGAAGAGTTTTACAATATGTGGCTGAAACTTTCGCTTATCTTTGCTTTTTCTATATCACTTGGGATATATATCATATATAAACTTAGTCAAAACATCAAAAAAGAGATAAGAAAAGTAACAAGCACACTAGATGACATCTCGAACAAAAACTATAAAACAGCCGTCAATGCCTCTTTTGCAGAAGAGTTTATAGAGATAGAAAAACATATAGAAGGTCTCTCAAAGAGACTAGAAAAAAGAGAGAAACAAAAAAGAAAATATACAGCAAAAATCAAACTCATAAGCAAACAAAGAAGCGATATAATCTCAGCAATCAGTCATGAGTTTAAAAACCCAATCGCTTCAGTGATGGGCTATGCTCAAACCCTCCTAGATGACCCTAACGCAAATGAAAAAATAAGAGAGAGGTTTTTAGAAAAAATCGTACAAAATTCTCATAAAATCTCAGAGATGATAGACAGACTCTCACTTGCAACAAAGTTTGAAAATGGAGACTTATCACCAAAAGTAACAAGTTTTGACCTTTACAGCTTAGCAAAAGATATAACAGATAGCTTTCAAGACAAAATCAAAGATAGAACCTTTACATGTAGCGGAAAGTCTCTTATGGTGAAAGCAGACAAAACAATGATTGAGCTTGTCATAACAAACCTCATAGATAACGCAGTCAAGTACTCACAAGCAGATATATCGGTCTATATAAAAAATGGCTTTTTACATGTAAAGGACAGCGGCATAGGCATAGAAGAGAACGAGATAGAAAAAGTAACCAATAAGTTCTATCGCTCTGATACTTTCTCTTGGGACAATTCAATCGGATTAGGTTTGGCTCTTGTAAAGCATATACTAAATCTACATGAAAGCGACTTGCATATAAAAAGTAAACTAGGTGTTGGTTCAGACTTCTCTTTTAAGCTATAATG
>CAYOWG010000154.1:0-2771 GCA_964407605.1 uncultured Sulfurospirillum sp.
GAGAATCTTATAAAAGATAAGATTACTTTTGTTATAGCCCATAGACTTAGTACTGTACAAAAAGCCGACAAGATAGTGGTTTTACTAGACGGAAAAGTATCTGCTATTGGAAGTGATAGTGAACTTCATATTAGTAGTAAAGAGTATTTAAAACTTAAATCAGGGAGAAAATAGATGAAATATATAAAGTTTTTTAAAGAACTTAACAATGAAGATGTTGCTATAGTTGGTGGCAAAAATGCAAGTTTAGGCGAGATGTTTCAAGAGTTAGCTCTAAAAGGCGTGAAAGTTCCAAATGGCTTTGCTATAACTACCGATGCTTACTGGGCTTTGCTTGAAAATGACTCGCTAAAAGAGTCTATAAAAGAGCTTTTGGAGGATGTTGATGCGACAGACTTGGATGTTTTAAAAGTTAGAACACAAAAAGCTAGAGATATGATTTTTGCAACTCCTCTGCCAAAAGAGCTTACTACAGAAATCATAGAAGCTTATAAAATTCTCAGCCAAGAGTATGGCATGAGTGAAGCAGATGTTGCTGTTAGGAGTAGTGCGACTGCTGAGGATTTACCTGATGCCTCGTTTGCAGGACAGCAAGATACTTATCTAAATGTCAAAGGTACTTCTGAACTGATTCATTACATAAAGTCATGCTTTGCTTCACTCTTTACAGAAAGAGCTACGAGTTATAGAGCAAGTAGAGACTTTGACCACTTTGAAGTGGCTCTTAGTGTTGGGGTTCAAAAGATGGTGAGAAGTGATAGGGCTAGTAGTGGGGTGATGTTTAGTATAGATACTGAGAGTGGATTTGAAGATGTGGTTTTTATCACTTCCTCGTGGGGACTTGGCGAAAATATAGTCGGAGGAACTGTCAATCCTGATGAGTTTTATGTTTTTAAACCAACTCTTGAGATGGGTAAAAATGCTATCATAAAAAGAAAACTGGGACATAAACATATAAAGATGATTTATGCTTCAAAAACAAGCAAAAAGAAGACTTATAATGTAGCTACAAATGAAGAGGAGTTTAAAAACTTTAGTGTCTGCGATAAAGACTTAACAACACTAGCGAAATATGCTGTTATCATTGAAAAGCACTACACGCAAAAAGCAGGCGAGCCGAGACCCATGGATATAGAGTGGGCAAAAGACGGGGATAGCGGGGAGCTTTTTATAGTTCAAGCAAGACCTGAAACTGTCCAGAGCCAGATAAGTAAAGCTGGTTCTAAAACGCTGGAAACATTTTATCTTGATGCGAGTAAAGATAAGATAAAAAGTCTTATTACTGGCTCCGCAGTTGGTGCTAAAATAGGAGCAGGAAAAGTGAGAATCATCGAAAACCTAGACAAAATCAATGAGTTTAAAGCTGGAGAGATTCTAGTAACTGACAACACCGACCCAGACTGGGAACCTGCTATGAAAAAGGCTTCTGCTGTTATCACAAACAGGGGTGGGAGAACTTGTCATGCTGCTATCGTTGCTAGAGAGATTGGAGTACCAGCTATCGTTGGAGCTGTTGGAAGCACTGAAACTTTAAAAAACGAGCAAGAGGTAACTGTGTGTTGTGCCCAGGGTGAAGCTGGTTATGTTTATGAAGGAATCTTGCCTTTTAGAATTGAAAAAACTGACCTTAGTAGTCTTAAAAAAACAAAAACAAAGATATATATGAATGTTGGAAATCCTGAGTCTGCCTTCAAGTTTGCTCAAACTCCAAATGACGGTGTTGGACTTGCTAGGATGGAGTTTATCATAAACAACTATATAAAAGCTCACCCTTTAGCCTTGCTAGATATGTACAATGGAAAAACTGATGTTAAAGATTTTTATAAGATTCAAAACATCACTAACGGATACAAAGATGAAAAAGACTTCTTTGTCAAAAAGATTGCCGAGGGAGTTGGCACGATTGCAGCAGCCTTTTATCCAAATACAGTAATAGTAAGAACAAGTGATTTTAAGTCCAATGAATATAAAGAGATGATAGGTGGACACGACTATGAGCCAAACGAAGAGAACCCGATGCTTGGATACAGGGGAGCTAGCAGATACTATAGCGATGCTTATAGGATAGCTTTTGAGTGGGAGTGTGAGGCTATAAAGATGGTAAGAGATGAGATGGGATTAGTCAATATTAAGCCCATGGTACCTTTTGTTAGAACTCCTCAAGAGGGAAGAAAAGTACTAAATATCATGAAAGAACAAGGTTTAGTGCAGGGTCAAAATGGACTTGAGATATATATGATGTGTGAGCTTCCTTCAAATGTTCTTCTTGCTGATGAGTTTCTAAAAGACTTTGATGGCTTCTCAATAGGCTCCAACGACCTTACTCAGCTTACTCTTGGGGTTGATAGAGATAGTGAGTTGGTTTCGCATATCTTTGATGAGCGAGATGAAGCTGTTAGAATTATGCTCAAAAAAGCGATATCGGCTTGTAAAAAAGCGGGTAAATATGTCGGTATATGCGGTCAAGCTCCATCAGACTATCCTGAAGTTGCTAAGATGCTAGTTGAAGAGGGAATCAACTCAATCTCTCTAAATCCAGATACCCTTTTAAGTGCTTGGAGAAATATCTCAAAGATAGAGGAGTCCTTATCTAAAAAGTAGGGCTTACCCTACTGCTAGCCAAACTCCTACACCTATCATAAGTGTACCTGCTATCTTGTTCATCAATTTTACATTGTCTCGCACTTTAAGAAACTTTCTTAAAGTGCTGCCGCCACTTGCATATATCACAAGGCATATAAACTCTAAAGTGAGGATTATAAAAACTAAAA
>CAYOWG010000155.1:0-2743 GCA_964407605.1 uncultured Sulfurospirillum sp.
ATATAAAGAAGATTTTTTCTAGCTTTGATAGCACTTTTTCTACACCGATTGTGATTGCTCAACATATGAATCCTGTGTTTGTCAGCAGTTTTGCAAAGCAGTTCGATGATGAGTATCCCTTTAATATTTTATTGGCTGATTTTAAGCACGAGATAGATAGCTATAGCGTGTATATATGTGCAAAGCATTGTGAGTTTTCTAGAAAAGATTTCAAGCTATACCTAGAAAAAGCCAATGGAGTAATGTCTTACTATAATCCAAGCATAGACCATCTTTTTCTCTCTGCTGTAAAGCTTTGTAAAGATTATGATATATTGGCTATACTGCTAACAGGGATAGGTCAAGATGGTGCTCAAGGGTTGATTGAACTCAAAGAGGCTGGAGCCGTATGTATTGCTGAGAGTGAAGAGAGTGCTATAGTTTATGGTATGCCTAAAAAGGCTGTTGAGTTAAATAGCAATATAAAAGTTATGCATCTTGATGAGATTGTGAAGTATATAGAAGGCTTTGGTGAGTAAGCTATGTTTTTTCGTAAAAAAAATCTACATGTAGAAACAAAAGAAAAAAGAAAAAAAGTAGAGTTTAGTACTTTTGGTTTTAACGATATACTTCACTATATAAAAAGGGAGACTGGTGTTGATCTTTTTGTAAAAAAAGAGATTATCGAGACGAGGATAAAGCTTTTTTGTACACAAAAAGAGATAAATAGCTTCAAGCAACTTTACGACAGAGTGAAGTTTGAAGATAGCTTAAAACAAGAGCTTATTAATCTTCTTACGGTTAATGAAACATATTTTTTCCGCGAAGAGAATCAGCTACAAGAGGCAATTAATTTTGCAGCTAGCAAGTCTGGAGAAGTAAGTATATTGTGCGCTCCTTGTGCATCTGGTGAGGAAGTTTATACTCTATCAATAATGATGAATGAGCAATTAGACTCACTTAAAAAGTTTACAATTACAGGCATAGATATCAATTCAGAAGCGATAGAAAAAGCAAATAATGGAGTATATTCAAAAAGGTCACTGCATAAGCTATCAGGAGAACTCAAAGACAAGTATTTTAGCTCAGATGGAGATATGCATAGAATAAAAAAACATCTTTTTTCTTCTGTAGAGTTTTCTAAAGTCAATATATTTGAAGACTCATTTGTTGGCATGGGAAATTTTGATATAATTTTTTCAAGAAATATGCTTATATATTTTGATGATGATTTTAGGGTAGCAGCCTTAAAGAGATTTAGTAAACTTTTAAAAGATGATGGAAGGGTTTTTCTAGGTCATGCTGATTTTGTACCTTCCAATGAGTGGCTCTTCAAGCATGGCTTTGGGAGCAGTTGCTATTATGCTAAGCCTAGTCATTAATGACAATTCTAAAATAAAATGTTAAAATTATAAAAAGGTAAACTAATGATAAAATATGAAGTGCGTGAAGATAACAGGCTAAAGTTTTTCCCAATTTCAATGTATGCGATAGTGATGGGTGTGGGTGGATTGACGATTATGTATCAAAAAGCTGCTCAGTTTTTAGGGTTTCATCACATGATTGGGTCTGCTTTGATGCTTATTAGTACTGCAATTTTTGTTTTAATTAGTTTTATTTATATAGTAAAATTTTTAAAATATCGAGAAGTTGTTAAAGAAGAGTTTTCTCACCCAATTAGAGTCAATTTTTTTGCCGCTGCTTCAATATCCATGCTTATGTTGGCGATTATATATAAAGAGATATATCCATCTGTTTCTGCATTTTTTTGGTATCCTGGGGCAGCTTTTCATTTTTATCTTACTATGCACACCATATCATTTTGGATTAACCGCAATCAAGAGCTAGATCACTCAAATCCAGCTTGGTTTATACCGATCGTTGGCAATGTTCTTGTTCCTATTGGTGGGATTGGTTTTGCTAATCATGGGGCGTTGATGTACTTTTTTAGTATTGGAATTTTCTTTTGGATTGTTCTGTTTGCAATTTTACTCAACAGAATTATTTTTCATAAGCAACTAGCTGTGAAATTTATGCCAACTTTGTTTATCTTTATCGCCCCTCCTGCTGTTGGGTTTCTTGCTTATTTTAAGCTCTATGGCGTGATTGATGTATTTGCTATGATGCTGTTTAATTTAGCTTTGTTTTTTACTCTTTTGATAGCCTTTATGTATAAGAGCTTTGTAAAAAATAAGTTTTTTATATCTTGGTGGGCATTTGTTTTTCCTCTAGCTGCGATGACGATGGCTTCGATGTTGATGCAATATGAAACTGGAGATTTTTTACTTCTTGTTTTATCTTATACTATGCTGTTCGTTACAACGACTGTTATCTTAATCGTTATTTTTCAAACCGCTCTACATGTAAAGAAAGGCGAGATATGTATAGAGGAGTAGATGTGCATAAAAGGGGCTGATTTGCCCCTAAGTTAGTGGAGCAATAACGCCTTAAGCGCTAATGCTTTTAAATTCAGCACTTTCAAGCCATAATGCAGGATGCTCTAAGTATTCTAAGATATTCTCAAGCAATTCTTTGTGTTTTAGCTCTTCTTTTGCAATTTTTATAAAAATTTCTTTGTGCTTTATGTTTGTTGCTTCTGCAGCTTTTTTCATATACTGCTTATAGGCATTGTCCTCTATTTTAATCGCTCTTTTGCAAAAATATCTTTTACTTCTTGGAAAGCCTCCATTTTTGGGACAATTGTTGCTTGGTCATTCTCAGATAGGCTTTTAAATGAATCATAGTGATTTATCGCTTCATCTGC
>CAYOWG010000156.1:0-2738 GCA_964407605.1 uncultured Sulfurospirillum sp.
CATCTCCTTAGGAGCTTCAAGCCCCATCAGTTTTAAGATAGTCGGAGCTATATTGTTTAGTCCGCCATTTTTCACTCTTTTCACTCCATCGGCTTCTACAAAGCAGTAAACATCATAAGTGGTGTGATTTGTCAAGATATTTCCTTCATTATCAGCCATCTCTTCACAGTTTCCGTGGTCGCTTATCTGGACTATATTGTACCCATTTTTCGCTTTATAGATTCGTCCTAATTGCTCATCAACAGCTTCTACAGCTTTGATAGTAGCTTCAAAGTTGCCAGTATGTCCTAACATATCGCCGTTTGCAAAGTTTACGACTATGAAGTCATACTCGCTTTTCATACCTCTTAAAACCTCATCACAAACCTCTTTAGCACTCATCTCGGGCTTCATATCATAGGTTTGTACTTTTGGGCTTGGGATTAAGACTCTGCTTTCATTTGGGTATGGCTCTTCTATGCCTCCGTTGAAAAAGAAAGTTACATGTGCATATTTTTCAGTCTCAGCGATATGTAGTTGAGACAAGCCAGCATTTGAGATAACTTCTGCAAGAGTGTTTTTGGGGGCTTTATTGTCAAACATAACTTCAAAATCATAAGAGTCATCATAGCTTGTCATAGTTATAACTTTTGCAGGAACCGTGTCTCTTTTAAACTCTTCAAAGTTTTCTGCTCCAACTGCTTTGCTTATCTCTCTTACTCTGTCATTTCTAAAGTTTGCAAATATAACTCCATCGCTCGATTTTATGGGATTACCAAAGCTAACAGGCTCACAAAACTCATCTGTTATATCTTGAGCATACATTTTTGCCATATAATCACTTGGTTTATCTTTACATGTAGAGCCATTTGCAAACAAAGCATCATATCCTCGCTTTACTCTCTCCCATCTATTGTCTCTATCCATCGTATAAAACCGTCCGCTCAGAGAGGCTATATCTATGTTTTTTTCTTCTAGAGTTTTTATATAGCTTATGCCACTTGTTGGTGACACATCTCGCCCGTCCATGATGGCGTGAACGAAAACTTTTTTAGCACTTTTTTTAGCAATCTGCACAAGAGCGATGATATGCTCTATATGAGAATGAACCCCACCGTCACTTAGCAGTCCTACTATATGTATATCCCCCTTTACGCGTAAGAGGTTTTTAAGAGCAGAGTTTTTCTCAAGCGAGCCATCTTTTATCGACATATTTATCTTGACTAGATTTTGATACAAAACTCGACCGCTTCCTATGCTCATATGTCCAACTTCTGAGTTTCCCATCTGTCCTTCAGGCAGACCTACACTCGCACCAGAAGTTGCTAAAAGGGAGTTTGGGGTCTCTTTGAAAAGCTTGTCGTAGGTTGGAGTATTGGCACTTTTGAATGCATTTAGATTTTTCGTTTGTGAATGACCTATGCCATCAGTTATAATAAGTAATGTTTTTTTGTTTTTTTTCAACAAATTTTCCTCTGTTATTAGCTTATAAGGCTTATTCTACTACAATATCCTTTTAAAAATATTTAATTAGGAAGTGTATGCTTTACTGGCTTTACGGAATAACATCAATCAATATTTTTCAATACATCACAGTTCGTGCAGGAATTGCATTTTTTGTCTCTTTTTTTCTCGCACTTGTTTTAGTGCCCAAGTTTTTAAAGTGGGCAAAAGAAAAAAATGCCAACCAACCCATCTATGCCCTAGCTCCAAAATCTCATCAAAATAAGTCAAATACACCTACTATGGGTGGCTTAGTATTTCTTTTTTCAACTGTAATCGCAACACTACTTTGTGTACAACTTGACAATATATTTGCTATTGGGGGCATTTTGTCTCTTTTGCTTTTTGGACTTATAGGCATCAAAGATGACCTTACAAAAATCACTGGAGGCAACAATCAAGCAGGGCTTAGTAAGAGAGCAAAAATCCTACTTCAAACTATATCCGCTTTTGTTGTAGCAACTCTGGTTTATTTTTATTCAGGATTAAGTAGCGAGCTTTTTATCCCGTTTTATAAAACCCCAGTTGTGAGTATGGAGCTGTTTGCGATTATGTTTTGGGTGCTTGTGATGGTCTCAGCAAGTAACGCTGTAAACCTAACAGACGGGCTTGATGGGCTTGCGACAGTGCCAGCTATATTTGCTATGCTTACACTAAGCGTTTTTGTTTATATTAGTGGGCATGCGATTTTAAGTAATTATCTTTTGCTTCCGCAGATTAGTGGAGTGGGCGAGGTGGTTATCATAGCTGCTGCTTTGATTGGCTCGCTTACTGCTTTTCTTTGGTATAACTGCTATCCTGCTGAGGTTTTTATGGGAGATAGTGGCAGTCTTAGTATCGGAGCATTTATAGCATATATGGCGATTATCTCTAAGAACGAGATTCTTTTGGTGCTTATAGGCTTTGTTTTTGTACTAGAGACTGTGTCTGTTATACTGCAAGTAGGCAGTTTTAAAACACGAAAAAAACGGATTTTTCATATGGCACCCATACACCATCACTTTGAGATAAAAGGCTGGGCTGAAAACAAGATAATCATAAGATTTTGGATCATAGCCATCATCACAAATCTAATAGCACTCGCAGAGATTAAGATAAGATGATAGCACTCTTTGGATACGGAAAAACTACAAAAGCGATAGCAAAAAAGCACGCAAACTGTCTGATTTTTGATGATAAATTTCAAAAAGAGAGCAAAGATGAGTTTGGAAACAGACTTCTTCCTCCCAAATCGTTCTCTACATGTAAAAGCACAA
>CAYOWG010000157.1:0-2686 GCA_964407605.1 uncultured Sulfurospirillum sp.
TCAGCGTTTTTATCAAGATACTCAGCAACACCTTCAGTTGTAGCTTTCATACCCTCATCACCTTTTTGCCATCCTGCAGCACAAACTTCGCCACTTTCATCAGTAAAGTGCATAGCATCTACCATACGAATCATCTCATCAACATTTCTTCCAAGTGGAAGGTCGTTGATAGTTGCGTGTCTGATTATGCCCTTTGCATCTATAAGAAATGAGCCACGAAGCGCTACTGCTCCGCCAAGTAAAACATCATAATCTTTAGCGATTTGCTTGTCTAGGTCTGCAACTAATGGAAAGTTGATTCTCCCTATTCCACCTTTATTTACAGGAGTCTCTCTCCAAGCAAAGTGTGAAAATTGGCTATCAACTGATACACCAATCACGCTTATGCCTCTACTTTTAAAGTCATCTATTCTTTTTGAAAAAGCGATTATCTCAGAAGGACAAACAAAAGTAAAATCCAATGGATAAAAGAAAAGAACTGTTCCTTTTTCGCCATAGTTTTCACTAAGTTTAAAATCTTCTACTATCTGACCATTTGCTAAAACTGTGGTTGCCGTAAAATCTGGAGCCGGGTTTGTTACTAACATGCAGTATCCCTTCAATAATAATTTTTATCAACAAAAAAATTATACCCAACTAATCATTAGAGGGGTATTAAAGTTTAAACTATGTTTTAAATTCACCTAGTTTATTGTTGAGTGTCTCAGTCATCTTGTTCATATGCTCTGATGCACTTGCTATCTCTTCTACGCTTCTTGCGTTTTGAGTTGATAGGCTATTTATATGTTCAATATCTCCTATGATTTCACCCATTTCATTGCCATTTTTTGTATAGTTTCCTATAGCTTTTCCAACCATAGATGAGGCATTACCCATCGTATGTGAAAGAGCATCTAGCTTTTGATTGGCTTGTGTTGCGCTTTGACTTAGCTCCTCTATCTTTGAGCTATTTGTTACCATCTGCTCACTTGACTCCATGATGGATTGAACTATAACACTGATTGTTGAGTTTATCTCCACAAGTGATTTTTGAGTTCTCTCTGCTAGTTTTCTTACCTCATCTGCTACGACTGCGAATCCCCTACCATGTTCACCCGCTCTTGCCGCTTCGATAGCCGCATTTAGTGCTAGTAGATTCGTCTGGTCTGCAATATCGCCTATGACTAGCAGTATATCTTTTACCTGCTCAGTATCGCTACTTAGTTGCTGGATTTTATGAGACAGCTCTATACCTGATGATGCACTCATCTGCGTATCTTGAGTGAGCTCTTCTATAGCTTGGTTTACCTCTTTTAGAGATTTGGTTACTTTATCCAAATCATCTTTTGCACTTTGAGCCTCTTTTATGTTTTGCTTTATCTCAACTATTGTAGAATTTCCTTTTTGAGTCACATTATTTACGGTGTTCGTTGTCTCCTCTATGAGTTTACCAACACTAAGCGAGGTGGCTGAGAGCTCATGAGCAATCGAAGAGTTTTCGTTTGATATGTTCTTTGCATCTGCTACAAGTTGATGTACTTTTTCTATAAAATGATTTATCTGTGTGCTAGCCTGTGCTATCTCATCATCGCCATTGATATCTAGTTTTTTGGTAAGGTCGCCATCACCACTAGAGAGCTCTTTTGCTTTTAGAGTCAGATTGCTTAAAGGGGTAGTTATAAATCTCTTAGTTATTATCCACACAATAAGCACAATTAAGATGACTAAGATTGTAGCTGCTATGATAAGATTGGTTCTTAACTCTACGCTTGCTTTCTCAAAATCTGCTAGATTTGCCTTGCCTACTACTATCCAATTCCACTTATCAAAAGATCTAAAAACAACTTTTTTTGTGAGTCCATTATCTTCATACGTTATAAAACCATTTTTCTTAGCCATAATCTGTTGTACTAGATTTGAGTCTGCTGGCTTTCCCTCTAGCGTCTTATGGATATCATACTTTTTTGTTTTTGTGTTGATAGCATAAAAGTAGCCACTTTCTCCTAGTTTATTATTTCTTAGTTTTTCTGAGAACGACCTTAGTCCCTTTGAAAAATCTGAGCCTACAAAAAGAATTCCTATTACGCTTTGTTCACTATCCAAGATGGGAGCGTATATAGTCATATAGTCCACACCGAAGAGTCTAGCGTTTCCAAGGTAGATTTTTTTGTCCATGATTGGCTTATAAGCAGGGCTTTTTGTACCTAAGTATGTCCCTATCGCTCTTGATCCATCTTGCTTGAGAAGGGAGGTCGATACACGAACAAAATCATCGCCATCTCTTGCAAACACAGTTGCGATATCTCCTGTAAGCTTGGTAAACTCATCTACTGCTGTAAAGTTGTTGTTTATGATAGTGCTACCACTTGCTATCATAGGCGTTTGCACTCCTGCGACCTCTATAATCTCGTCAGGATTTAAGAAAAATGAATCAAAATATGATTTAAAAATCTTGTATGATTTTTTTGTTGTTTCATCTAGTGCACTGCTGTAGGTACTTATAGTTTCGTGCACAAACTCTACTTTAGTCTCTAGCTTAAGCTTAGTCTCATTCTCTATATAGTTGTTAAGATAAGAGCTTATATAGCTAATAAAGCCTATCATAGAAACCACTATAAGTACTGCTAGCAATGAGGCTACTTTTTTTGTGATGGTATTAAACATTCAGCACTCCTTATTTTGTATAAAATAATTCTATCATAAATAT
>CAYOWG010000158.1:0-2680 GCA_964407605.1 uncultured Sulfurospirillum sp.
TGCGAAAGCTCTTTTTTTACAGCCTCTCCTAGCTCCCCTAAAGTCCCATCAAATCCCTCAGGTATAAACGAAGGATCATACCCAAAGCCTTTATCTCCCCTCTTCTCATCTATCACTTCTCCATGCATCCAGCCATGCACGCAAAACTCACCTTTTTCACACACTATCGCGATAGCAGCAGTATAGTAAGCTCTTGTTCTTTTTATCTCATTGTCTTTTAAAGTTTGGATTAATTTATCTAAGTTTTGAGTCGCACTTGCCCCAACTCCTGCATATCTAGCACTATAAATCCCAGGGATATGCCCTAAAACAGGTACACTTATGCCACTATCATCACTCACAACTATAGCAGACTTGTCATCAAGTGCTTTATAAACTGCTCTTGCTTTTATAAGTGCATTTTCTTTGAAACTATCTCCATCTTCTACTATCGCAAATGGTGTCATTACTTCCCCAAAAGCATAAACTTCAAAATCTTCCATCCATGCTTTTAACTCTCTTAGTTTGCCTTGGTTTGAACTTGCTAGTATTATTTTCACAGAAATCCTTTTCAATGTATAGGGTACCTCTAATAGTAGATAACGAAGCTGAGGATAAATCTCTTAAAACCCGTTTGTAGTAACCGCTATGGATTATATCTATTATTAGAGGTGCCTTAACCATAAGTTTAGCAAATTCTTGTATAATAGCCTCTAAAAGGATACAAAATCATGCCAAATTGGATTCGTAAAGTCGTAGGATTTCTTCTACTAGTTGTGACACTCATCATAGTTTCATGCGAGGGTCTAACTGATGTTTTTTGATAGATTTTTCAAAAAAGACCCTTCGTGTGTGGATCAAAATATGCCTATTGTAGCTGGGCTGTTTTTTATACTTATAGCTTTAGACTATCTTGTTTTTTCACTAATCTCTCTTGGCAAGGGTGAGGTTTTCTTCTCTCTAGTCTCGTTTACTTTTGCAGGTTTAGTTGTCCTCTCGTATATGAGTTTGCGTCGAGGGATTGCTATAGAGAGGGTTTATCATAACTCAAAGTATGCAAAAGCTCCAAAGTATCCTCTAAAAACTATCGGGGCTGTTCTTTTGAGTGGAGTTACTGCTTGCTCTGCTTTTCTTGGTGGCTATGCTCTTGTCCCTTCAGTGCTTATTGGTGGGGCTATATTGACAGGTTGGTATCTATACTATGGCTTTGATGTAAGGGACGATAAGATTGATGGTTTTGAGAGTAGTAAGTCTGCAAAAAGAGTACTAAGCCTGCTTCTTGAAGCAAACAAAAAGATAAAAAACATACATACTTTGGCAAAAAGCCTTCCGTACTCCCAAACAAGTTTGCTTATGCTAGAGATGAGCCGTGCGTTTAAAAAGATAGTTACTCATGTAGAGCAAGAGCCAGATGATTATGATACGGCTAGAAGATATCTTGTGAGTTACCTAGGCGAATTAGAGAGCATGAGTGAGATTTATGTTAAGCTTGAGGGCAAAGATAGAAGTATTGAAGTTGAGCGGGATTTTAAAGAGTTACTAGAAGACAGCATAGAAAAACTCAACAAAAAATATAAAAAACTCTTAGATGATGATATACTAGAGCTTGATATAAAGCTCTCAGTGATGAAACAACGAATGAAAAACGAGGATTAGACATGAAAGACAAGATAGTAGTGCAAGATAAAAGTTTAGTAAAAAGACTCATGGAGAGTATAGACTTGAGTAGCTCATCATCCATAATGCAGTTTGGCTCAAACGCACAAGAAGAAGTGATAGCTATCTCTTCAAATATGCTCGAAGGTGTTAAAAACAAAGACCTAGGAGATGCTGGAAATTCTCTTGCTAGTATGGTTACAGCCATAAGAGGGTTTAATGTAGATGAGTTAAATCCAAATGAAAAACAGGGCTTTTTTGACAAGCTATTAGGAAGAGCAAAACCGCTAGCAAAGTTTTTAAGCAAGTACGAAGATACACAAGAGCAGATTGAGAGCATAACAGATGAGCTTGAAAAGCAAAAAGGCGAACTTCTCAATGATATTGAGTCACTTGATCGTCTTTATGATGCAAATCTCAACTTTATTTATGAGTTAGAGCACTATATAGCTGCTGGTAAAGATAAAATCGAACTGCTTGACACTAAGGATATACCGCTTATAGAAAGCAAAGTAGAGCAAAGTAGCGATATGACACAAGCTCAAGACCTTAGAGATTTAAGGCTTGCTCGTGATGAGTTTGATGCTCGCATACATGATCTGATGCTCACAAGACAAGTAGCCCTCCAATCTTTACCGTCGATAAGAATGATACAAGAAAATGACAAAGCCCTTGTCAATAAAATAAACTCGACCCTAGTAAACACAGTACCACTTTGGAAAAACCAGATAGCTCAAACCATCACGATTTATAGAAATCAACAAGCAGGAAAAACCCTAGGCGATGCTATGGATTTGACCAATGAACTTCTTGAAGCAAATGCAAAAAACCTAAAAGATGCCAACAGGCAAACTAGAGAGTTAGCTCAAAGAGGAGTGTTTGATATAAAAAGTATCAAACTAGCAAACGAGCTTTTAATAGAAACTATAAAAGAGGGTCAAGAGATAGTAGAAGCAGGAAAGATAGCCAGAAAAGAAGCAGAATCAGAGCTACAAAATCTTGAAACTGACCTTAAAAAAGCCCTGCTTGAAGCGAAGGCTTCTAA
>CAYOWG010000159.1:0-1216 GCA_964407605.1 uncultured Sulfurospirillum sp.
AAGGAGCGAAGCCCCTTAAAAATTCCTCGCAACTGTTGCACGAAATGGAATTTCTGTAATTTCATTTTATCCCTATCTGCTTTTGAGGTATATCGAGATACCTCTTTTTATATTGCTAAGCGTATGCATATCTGCTATCTTGATATACTTTACGCCATTTGGTATCTTTAATTTTAGTTTATTAATAACTCTATTTTGCTCATAATTTTTTACTATATGCAACTTTTCATCAAAAAAAACTATATTAGGATGCCATCTATCTGCTAGGCGTGAGACAAAAGAGATGCTCTTCATATCTTCTACCTCAATCCAGTAAGGTTTTATTGGTTTTTTTAATTTTATTGTTTTATCTGCTTCTACCTTTTTAGCATCAATTCTTATGTTGTCTGTATTTATAGTATATTTCCAAGAATTTTTTTCTACTTTTTCGACTGACTCTATAAAGCTACCTCTTTGTGCTAGCCTATCTGCTAGTATTAGTGGATCAACTATATGGTCTGTTGAGATAACTATCTCCCATAAAAAACCATTCCTGTCCTGCAAGGCTCTTTTTGTTAGAAAAAAATTATACCCCATGGAGGACAGTGATTCGTTTATAACTCTCATAAATATAAGCGAATTGTCTTTTGTAAAAAATGACAAGTTTAGCTCTTGAGGCTCGTTGTAAAAAAGTTTTAATATGCCATTTTGCTTTAGTTTTTCCAAAACTTTCATATCACAAACACTAGCATCTTCTTTTAAAAATTTTCTCTCGTCTTTAAATAAAATATCTATTAAGTTTTTTTGAGTCTTGTACTTTTTTTCACCCATAAAACTCTCTATCTTTTCTTTTAAAATACTAGCTTGAGCAAAGCCGATAAAAAGAAAGGTAACTAAGAGATATTTTACCAAGCTTTTCCCTCGTTTAGCTCTTTAAATCTACTTTGGCTTATCTCTGTCATATTCATATCTTGGACTAAAAAGCTAACTGGCCTTTGCTTAGCAAATTCTCTTTTTTCTCCATGGATATTAAGTACAAAGTTTCCGTGACCAGTTGTTATTATCTGATCTCTGCTTAAGTCAACTGAGAAATTACCTTCGCCAATAAATACTTCCTTTTTTTTATCGTCCAGATAAATTCTTCCTATCCAAAGGCGCATATTTGGAACCAAAGTTGCCTCTTGCGTCAAAACTAAACTTACTTGTTTTTCTTCCTCTTCTTCAATAGCTATCTCTT
>CAYOWG010000159.1:1316-2680 GCA_964407605.1 uncultured Sulfurospirillum sp.
CTCCTATATCTTCACTGCTATTTATATCTTCTACAAAAACCCTCTCTGCTTCTGCAAGAGTGTTATTTGCCTTATCAAGAGCCTCTTGAGCCTCTTTTACTATCGCTGCTTGCTCATAAGTTACTTCTTTATTGCTTGTATAATTTGCAAAATTAATCTTATCTTCAAAAACTGTAAACAGAACAAAAAGAGCAGCTCCCAAAAGGAGCATCAAGATAAAAAGTAAAAATTTATTTCCACTTTTTTTATCTTCTATTATTACAAGAAGACTATCATCATTCTCTTCTTTACGATTTTGCTCCCAGTACTCTTTGAAGGTCTCGCTCCATTCACTCAAGTCTAGATTATACTCACGAGAAAGTATCTTTATAAACCCCAAAGTATTAGTATAGTTTAGCTTATCAAAGTCGTTTTGCACCATATATTTTAAATATTTTTCTTCTATATGTGTCTCGTGACAAATTTTTCTTAGGCCAATTTTTTCAAGTTCTTGTATGTTATCCATTGGAAATCCTATCGCACATTATCGCTGTTGCTGCACTAACATTTAGGGAGTCAAAAGCTCTCGCCATTTTAATCGATACAATCTTATCTAGTTTTGCTTTTACTTTTTTGTTTATCCCGAAGCCCTCGCTTCCCATCACTAGAGCTACTTTTTCATCAAACTCTACTTGGGCTACATTCTCTCCATCTATATCAGCTCCATAAAGAGTAAACCCAACTTGCTTTAGCTCATTTACCATATCAGACGCATTTGGATATAAAACCACAGGAAGCTCAAAAACTGCTGCACTGCTTGTACGGATTATAGCTTCAAGATTTATGCTTTTTATGCCACTGATTATAAGTCCATCAGCCCCAAAAGCATAAGCAGTTCTCGCTATGGCTCCTATGTTTCCAACATCAGTAAGCTCGTTCAATATAACTAAAAACTTGCCACTTTTAACACTAGAGAAGTCACTATACTCAAGCTCTTCAATCTGGGCTATAAAACCTTGATGATTTCCACCACGAGCAAGAGCCTGAGCCTTTTGGTTATCTACTCGAACTATAGTGCTTTTAGCACTTGCGATTTGAGAAAAAAGCTTTTGGTCACACTTCTTTGCTAAGTAAACAGTCTTCAATCTTGAAGGGTAGTTTTGTAATATATGTAAAAATAGTTGTTTGCCATAAATTATCATAGATTTATTGTATCTAAAAAGGCTTAAAATAAGTAAAAAGAGAGGAAGTCCTCTCTTTTATTATCCATAGAGTTACTTCTTGTGATTTCTGCTTTGTCTATAAGTATCGAATTCACTTGAGTCAATCATTCCATCGCTATTTAAGTCAATTGATGTAAATGATGGTCTATTTTTCATATTTTT
>CAYOWG010000160.1:0-2648 GCA_964407605.1 uncultured Sulfurospirillum sp.
ACCAAGTTGCAATAATTAGCACTTTTTAGTATGATATCGCACAGGAGTTGCTGTGATTGCAAGAGGATTGTTTTTTTTATCTCTTTTTTTTGTTACAAATATTTTTGCAGTAGCAAGTCAAAAAGAAGTTCTTTTGATTCACTCATACCACAAGGGCTATAAATGGAGTGATGATATATCAAAAGTCCTAGAAGATAGACTTGCTAAAAGTGGCGATATAATACTCAGTACTGTCTATATGGATACCAAAAAAATAGCCACACCTTCGTACTTTGATAAACTGTTCGAGCTATATAGTGAGCAGTTTGAAAGAAGAGATTTTGATCTTGTAGTAGTATCAGACAATAATGCTTTAGAGTTTGCTGTGAGGTACCATGAACGCCTTTTTAAAAACCTACCAGTTGTTTTTTTAGGCATAAATAACTTTGACAAGGCAATGCTTTATGAGAACAATATGAGCTCCTTTACAACAGGAGTTGTTGAAGTAGTTGATGTGAAAAAAAATATCGATTTGATTTTAAAGATTCATCCTGATCTAGAAAAGCTTGTGATTATCAACGACCGTTCTCGTACTGGTCATGCCATGAAAAGAGATATCTTTCAGGTACTTCCTAGATATAAAGAAAGATTAGAGTTTGAGTATATAGACAATATGGAAATTGGCGATTTAAAATCTAAGGTTAGAAATTTACCTCCAAAAACGGCTATCTTGTGGGTACTGCTTTTCAAGGATAAAGTAGGCAATTTTTTCACATACAAGGAGAGTTTGCAGCAGATAAGAGCAGTCTCAAGTGTTCCGATATATGGTCTTTGGGATTTTTATCTTGGAGAGGGGATTGTTGGAGGGATTCTTACGAGTGCAAGAGCCCAAGCTTACGCAGCATCCAAGATAGTAGTTGAGATATTAGAAGGGGCAGACCCAAGAGAGATACCTGTCTTGAAAAAGAGCCTAAATAGATATATGTTTGACTATAAGGAGCTTGAGTTGTACAGCATCGAAGTTCCTGCAAAAATCAAAGTATATGAAGTGATAAATCGACCGTTCTCTTTTTATGAAGAGTATAAGTATCTAGTCTGGTTTATGCTGTTTGTAGTTCTTGGAATCAGTGCTATTTTGACTCTTCTAGCAACAAATGTAATGAGAAGAAAAAGAAGTGAACTTGCTCTAAAAAATCAATTACAATTTTTAGCAGTCTTGATAGACACCATACCAAACCCCATAAACTACAAAAATCTAAACGGACAATACATAGGATGTAACAAAGCTTTTGCAAGACTACTAGGCAAGACAAAAGAAGAAATATTAGGAAAAAGTGCTTTTGATTTTTTCCCAAAAGAGTTAGCACAAGAGCAGAAACAAAAAGATGCAAAACTACTCAAGGATGAATCAACCGATAACTTTGAGATGACACTTCATCTTCCTGACGGTCGCTCAAGAGATATGCTGTACAACAAAGCAGTATATAAAAACATAGATGGATATATAGGTGGCATAGTTACAGTTATGGATGACATCACCCAAAGAAATCAACAACAACAGTTTTTAATCCAACAGTCTAAGCTAGCTGAAGTAGGAGAGATGGTCGCAGCCATTGCTCATCAGTGGAATGAGCCACTAGTAGAGCTTTCAGCGATACTGCAAGATATGGAGTTTTGTTATATACAAGGTGAGATGAATGATGTCAAAATGAAAGATTTTGTAAGAGAGTCTATGATGCAAATCCAGTATATGTCACAAACTCATAAGGATTTTAGGAACTTTTTAAAGCCCTCAAGAAAAAAGGATATTTTTTGTGCAAAAAAAGCTCTCGATGAGGTTTTGGAGATTATAGAGAGACAGATGTTTTATGCTCATATCAAGTTAAGTGTTACATGTAAAGATGAATTCGTGCAAGTTTTTGGTTATGAAAATGAGTTTAAGCAAGTACTTTTAAACATCATAAATAATGCAAAAACAAAACTAGCCCCTATAAAAACAGATAAAACCATAACTATACATGTAGAGGCAAAAAGCGACCATACACAAATCAACATACAAGACAATGGAGGGGCAATTCCTGAAGATATTATCAATTTTATATTTGACCCTTACTTTACAACGACAAAAGACGGTACAGGCTTAGGGCTATATATAGCAAAGATAATTATAGAAGATAAGATGGGTGGCAAGATTGCCGTTTATAACTATTTTGAAAATGCAGTGTTCAATATAGAAGTACCAAACAAAGAGAGGATAGAATGAAGATTTTACTGCTTGAGGACAATAAAAGACTAAATGAAACTATAGTAAAAAGACTCGAAGCAAAAGGCTTTGAGGTGTATAGTTTTTTAGATGGAGAAGATGCATATAGAGCCATAGATGATGGATATATCTGTTTTGTTTTAGATATTAATGTGCCCTCGATTGATGGAGTAGAGCTTCTTAGACGAATACGAGAGTTTAACATGAATACGCCTGTAATCATTATAAGCTCAACTGTTGAGCTTGACATAATCAAAAAATCTTATAGTTATGGCTGTAATGATTATATAAAAAAACCATTTTTTATAGATGAGTTGGAGATAAAAATAGAGAAGCTATGTCATATAAATCATAATCTTATAAGGATAGCAAAAGGCTGTGTTTTTAACTACGAAGAGAGCATTTT
>CAYOWG010000161.1:0-2613 GCA_964407605.1 uncultured Sulfurospirillum sp.
TAAGATAATAAATGGTATAATTCCATCTCAATTTTTGATTGCGGGAATAGCTCAGCGGTAGAGCACGACCTTGCCAAGGTCGGGGTCGCGAGTTCGAACCTCGTTTCCCGCTCCATTAATTTTAACATAAAAGTGTTATCTTTATATAAGCCCGGGTGGTGGAATTGGTAGACACAGGGGACTTAAAATCCCCCGGCTATTGCAGCTGTGCCGGTTCAAGTCCGGCCCCGGGCACCACTAACATAACAATAGTTTTGGCGACATAGCCAAGTGGTAAGGCACGAGCCTGCAAAGCTCTGATCCCCGGTTCAAATCCGGGTGTCGCCTCCAGAAACTATTACTTTTTATTGTCGGGAGATGGCAGAGCGGTTGAATGCACTGGTCTTGAAAACCAGCGAGGGTCATACCTCCGGGAGTTCGAATCTCCCTCTCCCGGCCATTAAATTTAGGATATCTAAGATGATACAAAGCACTACAAACATAATAGAGATAAAAAACCTAAATTTTTCTTATGAAAAAGATACTATTTTAGAAAATATAAATTTACATGTAAAAGAGAAAGATTTTTTAGCCGTCATCGGACCAAATGGTGGAGGGAAGAGCACACTTTTGAAACTTATGCTAGGCATGGAAAAAATATCTTCTGGCGAAATCAAGATTTTTGGTAAAAAACCCTCTAAGAACTTAACATCCATCGGCTATGTTCCGCAAAACACAAATGTAAACACTAACTTTCCTATAAAAGTCATAGAAGTCGTTATGATGGGGCATATTGGTCATAAGCGTCCTCTTATAGGTTATAAAAAAGAGGAGATTGACTGTGCTTTGAGCTCTTTAAGACAAGTTGGTATGGAAAAATATAGAGACAAAAAGATAGGTTCTCTCTCGGGAGGACAAAGACAAAGAGTGATGATAGCTCGTGCACTTTGCTCACACCCAAAGATACTACTTCTAGATGAGCCGACATCAAACATAGATACAATAGGACAAAAAGAGGTATATAAGCTTTTAGAAGAGCTAAACAAGAAGATAAGCATACTCGTTGTAAGTCATGACTTATCTATCATCCTAGAGTATGCAACTTGTGTTCTACATGTAAACAAAAAAGCAACTTTTCATAATATAAAGGAAAAAAGAAAACTCCACACAAAAGGAGAACATTTTTGTGAAGTCGAACTGCTTGAGATGATTGGAGGCAGTCATGATTGATGCTCTGAGCTACGAGTTTATGCAAAATGCAATCATAGCAGGGATTTTAGTGAGTATAGCCTCAGGTATTATTGGTTCACTAATAGTAGTAAATAGGATGGTTTTTTTAGCTGGAGGGATTGCTCATACTTCTTATGGTGGAATTGGAATAGCTGTATATCTTAGCATTCCTATCTTTTTGGGTGCTTCTTTGTTTGCAGTTGCGGCAGCTCTTTTGATATCTTTTATAACTCTAAAACAAAAAGAGAGAACTGATACTTTTATAGGGCTTGTTTGGGCAGTTGGTATGGCTATTGGAATTGTCTTTGTAGATATGACACCAGGGTATAATGTAGATTTGATGAGTTATCTTTTTGGCTCTATCTTGGCAGTTAGCAAAGAGGATATCTGGTATATGTTTGCTCTTGTTTGTACTATCATCATTATCGTTACTTTTTGGTATAGAAACATCTTAGCTGTATCTTATGATAGTGAGTATGCACTTTTAAGAGGTGTATCAGTAAAGTTTTTTTATACTCTTATCTTGGTTTTGTCTGCTCTTACGGTTGTTATTGCTATCAAGATAGTGGGGCTTATATTGGTCATAGCTTTGCTTACCATACCTATCTATATCGCTGAAAAACTCTCTAATTCTCTTTACTCTATGATGTTTTTTTCTGCGATAATTTCTACTGTATTTACACTACTTGGGCTTTTTATCTCTTATAGTTTTGATGTAACAAGCGGTGCATCTATCATTCTTGTTTCTGCTATTGTTTTGATGTTTTTTCTGCTAGGATTAAAGATAAAATCTACTTTTTAACAGTTCTTTCTAAAGCTTTTATTTCGTTTTCATAATACTCTAAAATTCTAGTTTGAAGTAGTGCCACCTCTTCATCTCCCCCACAAGCATAAAAACTACGAAGATGCTCCATATTTATCTTCTTAACAAATCTTTTGTTTTGCTTCAAATCTTTATTGATATCAAGTATAAGAGAGTCAATATCTAAGGAATTATCTCGAATCACCTTATTGACATACTCTTTAGTTGTATGAACAAGTACATCAATACGATGCTCATCATCTTTATATATATCTTTTGCAATCTTCTTTAAAACTTTATAATCATATTCATCATCTACTTTGTTTGAGACTATCATAGAAGCAAAAAGCTTAGCTCTAAACTCTAAAGATGTATGATGATAGACAAACAGCTCTCTAAAAAAAGATAAAAAAAATGTTTTGACGCTCTTTAATGACATATTTATTTCCTAAATTTATTGTAATTATACAAAATTTTGGTTATAATACCGTTTGCTCCTCTTTAGACCTGTGCAATGTTTTTTATGAGCAACGCTTCAGGGTGGGAACACAGCAGAGCACTCATAATGAGTCATGTGCCGCAGTCATCTGAAGGGGGGTTTT
>CAYOWG010000162.1:0-2597 GCA_964407605.1 uncultured Sulfurospirillum sp.
CAAGCAAAACTAGCGAATAGCGGTTTCATAAAGTGAAAAGTTTCTGCAAAAGCTCGCTATAGTGGCAGGGGATAAATCCCTTACAACCCCCTAAAGCTACGAAAAGTAGGACTTTTCGAGAAATAAGTGCGTAAGGCCAGTTGGTACTTTTTAGTGACAAAGCAGATTTTTACTTTGATTTTGCTAAAATATTAAAAATTATAAATTAAGGTCTGCATACAATGAAAATCAGATTACCACATGCACCATATATCGCAAATAAAATAGCTATAGACTTGATAAACAGTGGGCTTGTTGCTTTTCAAAGTGGACTTGAGCCAGTTGTAAAAGAGGTACAAAAGCTGATTGAAGAAGATATAGACAAAGAGATGGCACTTGAAGAGAGAGTAGGTGAGATACTTAATGACAATGAAGATGATATGGAGTTTATGCAAGTAGATAGACGAAATATGTTCTGGCTTATCAAGAAAAAACTAGCCAAAGAGTATGATCTAGTTCTCTCTTATGAAGATAGATATAGTGACCTTGCTCATAGGATTATGGAGAAGATTTGGAAAGAGGGGCTTATTGATTATAGTGTTGCTGATAATAGAGTCAAAAATATAATATATACAGCCATAGAGAGTTATATTGAGAGTTTTGAAGATATTGAAGAGATGGTGGCTGAGAAGATAACTCACTATAAGAGGAAGCTAATTCCAGGAAGTCCTGAGTATGATCTAGTTTTTGATAGGCTTTATGAGGAAGAGTTGAGAAAAAAAGGTTTGTTGTTATGAGTCTAAAACCTATTTGGATATATCTTGAAAATGGAGTTTTGCTTGAAGCGAAAAGCTTTGGGGTTGATGGTACTCAAGTTGGTGAGATAGTTTTTAACACTTCTATGAGTGGATACCAAGAGATCATGAGCGACCCTAGCTATGCTGGGCAGTTTGTAGTTTTTACTATGCCAGAAATCGGGATAGTAGGAACCAATGAAGATGATATGGAGAGCAAAACAATTCATGCTAAAGGTATGTTTGTTAGAAGTTTCAATGAAGAGCCATCAAGTTTTCGCTCAACTGCATCTTTGAGAGATTTTTTAAAAACGCACACGAGTTTGGGTATCTGTGATATAGATACGAGATACTTAACTAAGATGATAAGAGACGGCGGACCTCAGATGATGGTCGCTTCAACTGAAGTTAGTGACAAGAGTGAGCTAAAAAAGATACTTGAAGATACTCCAAGAATAGAAGAGATAAATTATATAGAAAAAGTTAGCACCAAAGAGGGATATACTCATGAAAGTGCTGCTTGGGACGATGAAAAACTAGAGTATAAAGCAGCCAAGAAAAAGTTAGCTAAGAAGATAGTTGCTATTGATTTTGGCGTGAAAAGAAGCATACTCAATGAGCTTTGTGAAGTAGGACTTGAAGTAGAAGTTGCTCCATATAGCTTTGATGTAGATAAGCTAATAGGTCGTTTTGCAAGCAAAGAGATAGATGGAGTATTTTTATCAAATGGTCCTGGCAATCCCTTGATACTCGTAGAAGAAGTGGCAAAAATAGAAAAGCTCATAGCCGCAAAAGTTCCTATCTTTGCTATTTGTCTGGGGCATCAGTTGCTTTCTATCGCAAGTGGTTATCCTACTTATAAACTAAAGTTTGGACAACACGGCGGAAATCATCCTGTAAAAAACTCGGATACAAAAGTCGTTGAGATAACAGCACAAAATCATAACTACAGTGTTCCTGATTCGGTCTGTGCTATAGCGAAAGTGACTCATATAAACCTGTTTGATAACACTATAGAGGGATTGGATTATATAGATAAGCCGATATTTTCAGTGCAGCATCACCCTGAAGCTAGTCCTGGCCCTCATGATAGTAAGTATATATTTGAAGAGTTTGCTAGAAGATTGTAATGAGACTCGAAGAGTACAAGAGGGCGATAGAGCAGAGCAATATCGTCTCTAAGACTGACCTAGATGGCGTTATAACTTTTGTAAATGATGAGTTTTGTAAGATTTCTGGCTTTAGTAGAGATGAGCTTATAGGTCAAAATCACAATATAATTAGACATCCAGATGTCCCAAAAGAAGCCTTTCAGAATCTTTGGGATACTATAAAATCCAAAAAAACATATATATCAACAGTAATGAATAGAGCAAAAGATGGCAGTGTTTTTTATGTCAATACTACGGTCATTCCAATACTGAATGCACAAGACGACATAGAAGAGTTTATCGCTATAAGATACAATGTAACAGGCAGTATCGTATTAACACAAAGACTTGAACAAAAAGAGAAAGAGCTCGAACAGCTCAATGCCACCCTCGAAGAGAGAGTCTAAAAACAAACAGAGAAACTAAGAGAGCTTAATAAGACGCTTGAAGATAGAATAAAACAAGAGGCGGAGAAAAATAGAGATAAAGATAGAACTCTTTTTCAGCAGTCACGACTAGCTGCTATGGGTGAGATGATAGGCAATATCGCTCATCAGTGGAGACAACCTCTCAGTGAGCTTGGTATCATACTTTATGGAATGAAAAAGATGTATAAAAAAGATTCAAAAAAGGACAATTTGGATTTTAGCAAAAACTATAACAGTGCAAAACA
>CAYOWG010000163.1:0-2581 GCA_964407605.1 uncultured Sulfurospirillum sp.
TTAAGTAGTTGTTAAATACTTAGCTATACTTGTTTGACACCTTTGGAGCTTTTACTCCAAAGGTGTCTATCTTAAAAAACTAAAAGAGATAGATTTAAAGCGGATAAGGTCGGTGAAAATATATTTTTTTTAGTTTTTCTTTTGGGAGTAGAGTTTGAAAAGAGTTATTATCGGTGTTGTGGTATTTTTGTTTGTAGCTACTGCTACTATTGTGGGGTTTGGGTACTATGAGTATCAACAAAGAGAGGCTAGGATAGCAAAGGTTTTAGAGTTTAAGGATTTGGCATTTAGAGCTTATGGCAATTTAGCAAATAATAACCTTAAAGAGGCTAAAAAACTTTATGAGAGGGCTTTGGCTTTACATGATGAGGATTCAAAAACACTAAGGGATTTTGCACAGGTTCTCTCAAAACTAGGAGAGCATAAAAGAGCTGTAGAGATATTTGAGAGGGCATACAAACTAGACTTAAGCAAAAGGGAGGATCATCTCACAACTCTTGCTAATATGCACTTCAAGCTAGAGAACTACGAAAAAGCAGCAGAGTTTTATAAAGAGGCTATCGAGAGATTTCGACCAAGATATAGACACATAGAGGGTCTTATCACCTCGCTTCTACGGCTAGATAGAAAAGATGAGGTTATGGGGTATTATGCTTTTGTTGTACAAAATGATCCTGATTTTTTTGAGGGAAAGTTTCCTGAACTAAGAGCAAAATACACCAAAGAGACTAAAGCGATTGACTTAACTCCGAGGTATGACACTACAGATGAGATAGATGCTCTACTAAGTATAGCAAGAGAGTACAGAGCTAGAGGGTTTGATAGAAGAGCACTTTTGAGCTATTATAAAATCATCAACCAAGAGAAGACTCACGATGAGGCAAACAAAGAGGTGGCTGAGCTACTTTTGAAACACAGCGATACAAAGCGTGCTTTAGTCCACTTAGAGCATGTAAAAAACAAAGACTTTGATGTGTTTTTTAAGATAGGTGGCATACATCATCAAAGTAAAAACTACGAAAAAGCTATAGAGTACTATCGCAAGGCATTGGATATAAAAGAGACACCAATGCTTCTGAAAAATCTAGTAGCTTGCGGATTTCATCAAAGAGATATAGACAAGGTGGAGTATTATATGGCAAAGCTAGAAAAAGTGGATCCAAGACTTGCAAATGAGATAGAGCATAGTATGCTCATAAGAGCTGGTTTTGAGATGCAAAAGCGAGACAAAATCCTCTATCAGCTAAATGAGATGTGGTTTGATTTTCAAGATATATTAAAAGGATAAGAATTGACAAAAGCAAAAAAAATAAGACTATCAATCCTACTCTTGGTATTTATACTCTCTGTTGGTGCATACTTTTTGATTCCCACAGCTCCTGTAAAAGAGCACTCTCACAAGTTAAAAGATGTACAGATAAACAAGATAGAGTTCAATACACTAGTGAACCCAACAAATACAACGCTAGAGGATATAAAAAGCAAGCCAAGGGTATTTAAGCTTTTTTTTACACTCAACTCAGTAGAGGTAAAGGAGAATATAGAGATGCTAAATGAGCTGCACAAACATCCAAAGACAAGTGTCATAGCATACATGCTCTCTGGCACCTCAAGAGCCGAAAAATTTGCAAAAAGAAACAATGTGCAGTTTCCTATAGTAAAGCCTAGCATAGAGTATATGGCAGCATTTCCAACTGTAAAGATACCTATGGGCTTTTTGGTTGATACGAAAACTCTAAAGCCAGTTGGAAAGTTTAATACCTTAAGTATCGACCTTATAAACATGTCTTTAAGTGCAGTAGAATGAGTTTTTTTAGTAAAAATAGACGGTTAGTTATACTCTTTAGTGTGTTAGCATTTGTAGTTGCATTGGGTGTTTTTTTACCTACTTATGAAAAAGAGAAGGGTTTGGCTGAGGGTATTGTTTTGAGCTCTATTGAGTTAAACTCATTTGGCAATGAGCATGCACAGACTCTTGAAGAGGTTACTAAAAAGCCCTATGTTCTTTTGCATTTTTTTACTTTAGAGTGTCCGTATTGTAAGTACAATATCTCACACCTAAACAGACTAAACAAAAGTGAAAAGGTGAGTGTGATAGGGTATATCAGCATAACCTCAAAAAAAGCAAGAGCATATGCAAGAGAGCATGGTGTGCAGTATACACTCTCAAGAGCCTCTAAAGAGTATATGGAGATATTTAATCCTGTTGTTGTGCCTATGAGCTTTTTAGTAGATACAAAAACTTTGGAGGTAAAGAGTAGCTTTATAGGCAAGATAAGCGAAAAAAATGTTCTTAGTTATATAGAGTAGGGGCTCTTGATGCTAAGAGACACAAGGATGTCTTAGATGAAAAATTTTATCACAAAGAGAGCATTTACACTTGTAGAGATTTTAGTGGTTTTGGTCATCATGGGCTTTTTAGCTGCTATGGTGGCTCCTAGGCTTGCGGGCATGGTCACTGTTGCCCAAGAGCCTATTGATACAACAAGTCAAAAAGAGCTCTCTAAGGTGATACAAAACTTTATAATACAAAAAGAGAGGCTACCTCGTGGACTAGTCAATCTTGTGCATGAAAACAACA
>CAYOWG010000164.1:0-2552 GCA_964407605.1 uncultured Sulfurospirillum sp.
CCATAGAGAGTGGCGTGAGCCTTGCTTTGCACTCAAAAAACAGTGAGGTTTTGCCTTTACATGTAGTATGGGCTTTGCTTACAAACTCAGCTTCTATCTTAAATCAACTTTTTAACAAGATGGAAGTGGATAAGTCAGCGATAGAGTTGGAGATAAAAAGCTATATTGCAAAACTGCCAACTTCGTCAGGTGTTACAAAAGAGAGCATTAGGCTCTCAAAACAGATGATAGAGTCTTTACATGCAGGCGAGGGTATGATGAGTGAAAACGGAGATAGTTTTCTCGCGGTCGATACTTGGATGCTTGCAAATCTTAACACAGACCCAATCAAAGAGATATTTTCAAAGTATTTTGATTTAGTGGATTTTAAAAAGAATTTTGAAGCTATAAGGGGTGGAAAAACTATAGATAAGCAGACAGGCGATGAAAACTTAGAAGCATTAGGAAAGTATGGGATTGATTTAACGAGCCTAGCAAACGAGGGAAAGCTTGACCCAGTTATAGGACGAGATGATCAGATACACCGTATGATGCAGATACTTATAAGAAAAACAAAAAACAACCCAATCCTCATAGGAGAGCCAGGGACTGGAAAGACTGCCATTGTGGAGGGTTTGGCTATAAGGATTGCAGCCAAAGATGTGCCTATATCTTTGCAAAACAGAAGAGTGATAGCACTTGATATGGCTGCACTCATAGCAGGAGCAAAGTATAGAGGAGAGTTTGAAGATAGACTAAAAGCTGTTATAGATGAAGTAAAAAAAGATAACAATATCATACTTTTTATAGATGAAATTCATACGATAGTAGGAGCGGGAGCAAGCGAGGGAAGTATGGACGCAGCAAACATACTAAAACCAGCTCTTGCAAGAGGGGAGCTTCACGCTGTTGGGGCTACGACTCTCAAAGAGTATAGAAAGCATTTTGAGAAAGATACCGCACTTCAAAGAAGATTTCAGCCTGTAAAAGTGGGTGAGCCTAGTATAAACGAGGCATTGCAGATACTAAGAGGCATAAAAGAGTCTTTGGAGGCTCATCATAGTGTTACTATCACGGATAGTGCTTTGGTTGCGGCTTCAAAGTTGAGTGATAGGTATATAGCGGATAGATTTTTGCCAGATAAAGCGATAGATCTTATAGATGAGGCAGCAGCAGAGCTAAAGATGCAAATAGAGAGTGAGCCTAGAGATTTGAGCTTAGTTAAAAGAGAGATAAGTGCGCTTATGGTGGAAAAAGAGGCTCTTTTGATGGAAAAAAGCAAGAAAAATTCTGAAAGACTTTTAGAGATTGAAAAAGAGTTAGGCGATGCTAAAGAGAGGCAGCAGAGCCTAGTTGCACGCTTTGAAAATGAAAAATCTGTGTTTGAGAAAATCTCTACATGCAAGGCTGATTTGGAGAGCCTAAAAAGAGAAGCAGAGCTAGCAAAGAAAAACAGCGAGTTCAATAAGGCTGCCGAGATAGAGTATGGAAAGATTCCAGAGCTTTTAAAAGAAGAAGAGAGCTTAAAGCAAAAGTGGGAACAGATGGTAGAAGAGGGGACGCTTTTGAAAAATAGCGTAGATGAAGAGATGATTGCTGCTATCGTTAGTAAGTGGACAGGAATCCCAGTTCATAAAATGCTAAAGAGTGATAAGCAAAAAGTCCTTGGTATCGAGGAACACTTAAGAGAAGAGGTTGTTGGTCAAGATAATGCACTCAAAGCCATAGGAAGAGCCATAAAAAGAAACAAAGCTGGATTAGGTTCGCAAAGTCGACCTATAGGAAGTTTTATGTTTTTAGGACCAACTGGAGTTGGAAAAACTCAAAGTGCAAAAGCATTGGCAAAGTTTCTTTTTGATAATGAAAAATCTCTACTTAGGTTCGATATGAGTGAGTATATGGAAAAACACTCTGTTAGTCGCTTAGTAGGTTCTCCTCCTGGTTATGTTGGATATGAAGAGGGTGGACAGCTTACAGAACTAGTGAGACGAAATCCATATAGCGTGCTGCTGTTTGATGAGATAGAAAAAGCTCATCCAGATGTTTTCAATATACTCTTGCAAGTCCTAGATGATGGAAGATTGACGGACAACAAAGGTGTTGTGATTGACTTTAAAAACACAATCATAATCTTGACTTCAAATATAGCAAGTGATAAGATTATGGAAAGTCCTGAGAATTGTGAACAGAGTGTTATGAGTGAGCTTAAGAGAAATTTTAAGCCTGAGTTTTTAAATCGTCTTGATGATATCGTCATCTTCAATCCGCTTGGGCTTGAAGAGATTGTATCTATTGTTGATATTTTATTTAAAGAGCTTCAGGCGAAACTTGAAGAGAAAGATATAACTATAACACTTTTAAGTGAGGCAAAAAATCATATCGCCGAGGCAGGGTTTGACCCAGTTTATGGAGCAAGACCTCTAAAAAGAGCTATTTATGAGCTTATCGAGGATAGATTGGCTGATATGATACTAAGTTGCGAGATAAGCGAGGGAGATAACTTAAAGGTGGGCGTTAGTGAAGGCAATATAGTTATTGAAAAAGTTTACATGTAGAGAATTTTCTCTACATGT
>CAYOWG010000165.1:0-2540 GCA_964407605.1 uncultured Sulfurospirillum sp.
GCTAAACGAAAAGAACTTATTTTCACAATTTGCACTCAAACTCAATGAAAAAAAACTCATCAATAGAACTACAATAATCAATTTCATATCTATTTACCCTCAATTTTTATTATATTATTTCTTCTTTTTATACCAAACTTTAGCACTTTACCACTCTTTTTAGCCAAAACACTATCTTCTCTTATCTGTATTATCTTATATCCATTGACAGTATCTCCCACACTGTGCCAGCGTGAATTTACAAAAACCCTGCCATTTAGTACAGATGAGATATAAAAACTGCTCTCTTTAGGCTTCTGTACTAAAACTTTTTGGATAACTTTCTGGACTCTTTGAAACGGATCATACCTTACATGTACAATTTGTTCAGCCTTCAGTGGCACTATGAGCTTTTCAATCCTATCTTTTAAATCACTAGCATACATACTCACAGTTAAAAGTAAAATCAATACAATCTTCATAACCCAACCCCATAAGCACTAAGCTCGTAACTGAACTCAACCCCATCTTCTACAAGGTTCATCTCTATTGAGTTAAACTCCAAAAGAGTATCAAAGTTTTCTATATACTGAATCAAAGAGACTATATCTGCAAATCTTCCTATACCATCGATTTCTATACTCTCTTTTGGCTTAATCATACTGCTTATATCTTCTTTTGCATCAACGCTTCTTAGCGAATATATCTTTAGGTTTCTTTCGACACTAAATTTCAAGATATCATCTAGCGTATTTGCCCAACGCATATCATCAAAAAATGCGTATCTTATCTTATAAATCTGCGACATTATAAAATCAACTTCACCTTTTTTAACTACCAAGTCCTCTTTTAAAGTCAAAAGCTCTTGATTCTTTTTTTCTAGCTGTTTTTTTAGGCTTTTGACGCTATTTTTACTAATCTTCATCTGCATCATCTCAACACTATCTCTTAGCTCACTTTGACGCTCTAGCATCGGAGGAACAAAATGATTAAGCAAAAAGCCAACTGCAATAAAAAATGAGGCAAATATCATCAACTTTTGGTTCTTATCTGCTGTTTTTAGGTAGTTATCAAGTAGTTTCATCTTTTTATCTCGATTGAACTTATATATATATCATTATCTACTTTTATCTCATCAGTTCTTATCCCCATAAACCCAGCATCAATCAAATCTTCCATAAACTTAGTAATGCTATCTCTTTTTCTAAACTGAGCCACTATATCTATATGCATACTATTTTTACCTACAATCTCAATCTTCATCGTAGAGAGTGAGTGTTTTTTTAGAAGCCTATTTACCGCAATCACAAAAGCACTATGCCTTTTTTTGACATCTCTTAAGTCCTCTAGTCTGCTCATACTCTTGTCTATATTGTCGATTCTTTTTTCTATACTCTGTTTTTTATCTCTAACAACTTGTAGTTCTTTGTTGATACTACTAAGTTTACTTTTGTATGACGACTCACTCGTTTTTATCATATCATATCTCTCTTGAAGAGTATTTTTTTGTTTTTGCAGTTCGCTATTTTCATACCAAAGCAAGCCCACAAATACCAAACTCAAAATAACAACAGACGAAGCCACAAGCAAAATTTTGCCTGACTCTTTTTTATAAAAAGCTGGCTCTCTTTTAAACATAGTCAAATTATGTCTAAAATCACCCTCTTGCATCTTGTCATAAACATAAGAAGCTATAATCTTTTCAAAAAAGTTCCCATTTTGCTCATCTCTGAAAAGATTAAAATCACGCACTTCAACGCCTTGCATACCAAAGTTATGTATGAACTCTCTTAGCCCTTTTATGCGTCCACTTTTCGTACTTAGAAAAATCCTATCAACTTTCTCAAAGCCAAATACACTTCTGTTATAAATAACTATATCGTTGATTTTGCTAAGCATGGACGAAAAGATAATCTCTAATTCTGTAAAAAGTGTGCTCTCTCCTCTCTCATACATAGTCGCATCAAGTCCTTTTGATGAGAGGTGCTCTCTTAACTCATCAATTGTGATATCTACACCTGCCAACTCTAGCTTTTTGATGATTTCGTTTAGATTTGTGAGAGATTTTGTTGAGAGATATTTACTATCTTTGTACAAGCTCAAAAATGCTTCATCTTCATCAAGAAAGATAAAAATATCATTTTTAGCTTTGATTATTTTGTTTTTATAAAGTGTCGTAAATGACAAAAACGGAAGAGCCAAAAAGTCGATATGCTTAGACTGACTTAAAACACCACTCAAAGAGTCTGTAATCTTCTGAACCTCTACAGCAAAAGCCTCCACAAGAACACTATCCTCAAAATCCAACTCTTTTTTTGTATAAGCTATCTTATACTTTTTCTGCAAGTCCAAACCTGCATCTTCATACATCCTTATCTCGACATTGGTTTGAAGTTCCTCATCACTCATGGATTCTGGGACTTTAAAACTATGAAGTATCACATCACTATATGAGACTCTTGAGCCTATAAAAGATTTTTTATCAAATCTCTCATCAAAACTCTTACCATCATAAGCTAGAGATACCCCACTAGATAAATCTATATAAGTAAGTCTGTTAG
>CAYOWG010000166.1:0-2503 GCA_964407605.1 uncultured Sulfurospirillum sp.
TATGGGAAAGGTAATGCTAGAGCATAGAGTACTCCAAGTTGACAATATCTCGTTTTCTTATAAGAACTCGTCCGAGCTATATAAAAACCTATCTCTACATGTAGATATAGGCGAAGTCGTATCAGTCTTGGGCGAGAGTGGCTCTGGAAAAAGTACTCTATTTGAGTTGATTGCTAGAAATCTAAAACCCACAAGTGGAAACATTACAAGTAGAGATATAGCACAGATTTTTCAAGACCCTTACACATCTTTTCACCCAACTTACAGCATCAAAAACCAGATAAAAGATGTAGCCCCTTTAGAGGGATATAAAGAGATTTGCAAATCACTTGAGCTAGATATATCACTACTAGATAAAAAAACTCATCAACTTAGCGGAGGAGAGCTACAAAGATGCTCAATCCTAAGAGCACTTCTTATGAAGCCAAAGCTACTCTTAGCAGATGAGCCTACAAGTGCATTGGACAACATAACTCAACTAGAAGTCATGCGACTCCTAATCAAGTTTTTAGACAAGGTCGGCATACTGCTTATCACTCACGATGAAGATTTGGCTTCGTGGTGTAGTGATAGAGTGATTAGGCTTTAACTCTTGACTCCTTCAAAGACTCAGCTATCAAAAATGCAAGTTCTAGTGCTTGGTCGGCGTTTAGTCTTGGATCGCAGTGAGTGTGATATCTAGACTCTAAATCTTTTTCTGTTATATCTCTATATCCGCCTGTGCACTCCGTAACATCTTGACCTGTCATCTCTAGGTGAACTCCGCCTGGAAATGTTCCCTCGTCTTTGTGCACTTTGAAAAAGCTTCTTACTTCGCGAAGAACCTCTTTAAACTCTCTTGTTTTGTAGTTATTTGAAGTTTTTATCGTGTTTCCGTGCATCGGGTCTATGCTCCAGATAATATTTTTATTATGTTTTTTAACTACTTGAACAAGCTTTGGAAGCTCTTTTTCAATCTTATCGGCTCCCATGCGAACGATGATGTTTAATCTTCCCTCTTCATTTTCAGGATTTACTTTATCTATAAGCTCTATCAAGCCCTTTGCTGTCATAGTTGGTCCTGCTTTTATACCTATCGGGTTTTTGACACCTCTTAAAAACTCTACATGAGCATCATTAACACCTCTAGTTCTATCGCCTATCCAAAGCATATGAGCAGAACAGTTGTACCAACCACCTCTCATACTATCTTCTCTTGTAAGAGCCTCTTCATAGTTCATCAAAAGTGCTTCATGAGATGTATAAAGCGTAGTTTCGTTTAGAGTAGGAGTATTTTCAGAAGTAATTCCACAAGCTTCCATAAACGCTAAACTCTCTGTAATCTTATCTGCTAAAATCTGATATTTATCTCCAAGTTTACTCTCTTTTACAAAAGTCAAATTCCACTTGTGAGCCTTGCGCAGGTCAGCCATGCCTCCTCTAGCAAAGGCACGAAGAAGATTCATGGTCGCACTTGATTGATTGTATGCTCTTATCATCCTTTGAGGATCTGGAATTCTTGAGCTTTTTGTAAACTTATTGTCGTTTATGATATCGCCTCTATAGCTTGGAAGTTTTACTCCATTAAACTCTTCGTAATCAGACGAGCGAGGCTTTGCAAACTGACCTGCTAAACGACCTATCTTAACTACAGGACAGCCTCCTGCAAAAGTCAAAACAACTGCCATCTGCATCATCACTTTAAACATATCTCTTATATTATCAGCACCAAACTCGCTAAAACTCTCAGCACAGTCTCCACCTTGAAGCAAAAATGCCTCTCCTCGACCCACTTTTACCAGCTCTCTTTTTAGTCTTCTAACTTCGCCAGCAAACACAAGCGGCGGATACTTGTTTAACTCTTTTTCTACTGATTGTAGTTCTTCCATATCTGGATAAGTCGGTTGCTGCTTTATGTTGAACTTTCTCCATGATTCTCGTGACCACTTCATATTATGATGCCTTTTTTATATTTTTGAATGATTATAGCAAAAAAACAGCTATAATTCACTTTTTCAAAGGATATCTGTTGAGTGAAGAGAAAAAAGGTACTATATATGCTATTTTGGCATTTACTTTTTGGGGATTAGTTCTTATATACTTCAAGCTTATGGGACATGTGAGCCCTTTTGAGGTTTTAGTGCATAGGATTTTGTGGTCAATTCTATTTTTATCTCTATATGCTCCTTGCAAGTAACTCTTTTTCAAAACTTACTGTCATCGTCAAAGATAGTAAAAAACTTAAAATTCTTTTTCTCTCAGCCATACTTATATCCATAAACTGGTTTACATTTATCTAGGCAGTTAGCAACAACATGATTATAGAAGCTAGTTTAGGCTACTTCATAAACCCTCTTATAAGTGTATTTTTAGAATATATATATTTTTTAAGAGAGGATGAACAGACAACAAGTAGCTGCTCTTGTGTTGGCTATTTTGGCAGTCATCTATCAACTCTACTCTTTGGGTGATTTACCCGTCATCTCATTGATACTTGCTTTTAGTTTTGCTTTTTATGGCTTGG
>CAYOWG010000167.1:0-2480 GCA_964407605.1 uncultured Sulfurospirillum sp.
ATTTTGATTGTCAATTAAAAACCTTTAAAATATAAAATTATTATTAATATGTTACATTTTGTGTAGTAAATTTAGAAATCTTTAATATTCAATTTTGCTATAATGTTATTTATTAGAAAATGTTGGAGGAAAAATGAAATTATTATTGATAGGCGCAGGCAATATGGGCGGAGCTATGCTTCAAGGTCTGCATAGCTATGAGATTACTGTTGTCGAGATGAACAGGCAAAGAGCAGATGAGCTTCGAGATATGTTTGTGGATATCAAAGTAGTAGATAAGATGCCTAAGCTTGATGGTTTTATAGTTATACTAGCTATCAAGCCAAGCTCTTTAGATTCTTTACATGTAGAGGGTTGTGCCAAAGGAGTCATCTCCATATTAGCTGGCGTTACATTAGAATCACTAAAAGAAAAGATAGACTCAAAGAGCTATGTAAGAGCTATGCCAAACATGGCTGCACTTGTAAAAAAATCAGCAACATCACTTTGTGGTGATGAGGAGTTGAGGGATATATCTATCGAAGTGTTAAGCTCTATCGGTAAATGTTTTTGGTTGGAGAGCGAAGATGAGCTTGATATCGCAACTGGACTTGCTGGAAGTGCTCCTGCGTGGATAGCGCTTGTGGCTGAAGCCTTAAGCGATGGAGCTGTAAACCTTGGACTTAAAAGAGAATTGACATATGAGTATATCGCTCAACTTTTTGAAGGAGTTGGGGAGGTCTTACAAAAAGAACATCCTGCAATCCTAAAAGACAAAGTTACTTCGCCAGCTGGAACGACTATAGCAGGCACAGCAAAGCTAGAGGAGGGCGGAGTTAGAGATAGCTTTATAAAGGCTATAGAAGCTTCATACAGGAGGGCGAAAAAACTAGATGTATAAGTTAGTTGTAGCTATTTGTTTGCCATTGGTCATTTTTGCTCAAAGTGGAAAGCTTGTGTATATAGTTGATGGTGATACAGTAGTTTTAGAGGTAAACAATCAAGAAGTAGTTTGTCACATGGGGCTGATTGATGCTCCTGAGATAAAGAACAATGAGAAGTTGAAAAGAGAGATGAAAGAGTGCAAATTTTCAAAAGAGGAGTTTTTAAAAGCTGGAAATTTATCACATTCTCATGCAAAAACTCTTTTAGAGATTGGGATAACCTATAACTATCAGGTACTCGGCTATACAAGAAATAAAAGTCCGATATGCAAACTATCAATACCAAAAGGTTTACATATAGAAATAAATCCAACTTTTGATGAGCTGATGGTTTCAAGGGGGTTTGCTTTGCCTTTTATTATCGATGCAGAGCCAAAAATGAGAAAATTACTATTAAGAGTAGCTAAAGAGGCGAAGCAGCAAAAGCATGGCTTATGGAAAGAGCACAAAAATCTAATGCAGTGCTTAGTTGAACATAGACACTCGCTGAAATCACTTAGGTAATAATGATAGGATTAAATGCTTTTGAGGCGACTAAGACATCGCTTCCTATACTCATATTTTGAGCTTCTTCTTCGGTAGCAACTACTTTTACTAGGTTACCAGATATGAGGAGCGTGACAATAAAGACGGCATCTGCTTTTTGAATTTTTACTATTTTGGCTGAAAACTTGAACTTTCCACTAATATTTGATTTATTAAAGAGTATGTCTGGTGTTCCCTCTTTTATAATTTTTCCATTTTTTACTATCTTTACATGGCTAGCTAGCTTGTAAACTTCAGCTATGTCATGACTTATGAGTAGCGTTGTCATATTGAAGTTTTTATGTATCTTATCTACATCATTTTGGAGTTGTTGACGCATCGTGCTATCGAGTGCTGAGAGAGCTTCATCTAGCAGAAAAATCTTTGGTTTTCTTGCAACTGCTCTTGCTAAAGCAGTTCTCTGTTTTTGCCCTCCTGAGAGTAGGGCTGGAAGTTTGTTTTGTATATCTTTTAGCTCTACCATCTCTAAGAGTTCTTGTAGAAAATTCTCATCTTTCTTGGGTTGAGCAAATCTTAGGTTTTCTATAATGGTCATATTTGGAAATAATGCATAGTCTTGAAATACAAACCCAACATCTCTCTTTTGGGGAGGTAGATTTATCTTTTTGTTTGAATCAAACCATATTTTACCATCAACCTTTATATATCCAGTATCTGGAATCTCTAGTCCGCTCAAAAGTCTTAAAAAAGTTGTTTTTCCTGAGCCAGATTGTCCATATATAGCGTTTAGAGAGTTATCTTCTAGTACTGTTTTAAAGTGAAAATTGATCAGCTCTTTTTTATTTTTAAAACTTTTTTTTATATCTATCTCTATCATCTTATAATCCCAGTAAATTTTCTATTGATTAGAAACACAAGAAGCAAGATTGCAAAACATATTGCAAAAAGCGTAAGTGCGTACTGATTTGCTAGGTCATAGTTTAGTGCTTCTACTTCATCATATATAGCGATGCTCGCTAGTCTTGTTTCGCCTGGGATATTGCCTCCTATCATCAAGACTACACCAAATTC
>CAYOWG010000168.1:0-2462 GCA_964407605.1 uncultured Sulfurospirillum sp.
ATACTAGTTATCTTTTGAATTATCCAAAAAATCACGCCAAGCACGATAGTGCTAACAACAGCGACCACTACCGTTCCAACTTCCATCTCCATTAGACACCCCCTACTGCTTCTGCTATCGACCACATCGGCAAGAAGATGCCAAGAGCGAGTAGAAGTATAAAACCAGCGATTGCTGCAATTAAAAGTGGCTCAATCATAGTAGCTACATTGTCCACCAAGTAAGCATACTTTTTTCTATATATACCTGATACTTTTTCTAGCATAGCACTGAGGCTTCCGCTGCTCTCGCCTGCACTTATCATCTGTATAGTCATGCTTTCAAACTGCTTTGTATCTTCAAATCCATCTTTTAGACTTCTGCCCTCTTCTATTGCTTCGATTATCTTGTTTAACTCTTTTTTTAGATGTTCGTTTTCTACTATACCGATCGCCGTTCTTAGTGAGTCTATGATAGGTAGTCCTGAAGTCGAAAGTCTATCAAAAACAAAGATAAATCTCCCTATCATAGAGAGGTATATAACCTGCCCCACTATATAAACTTTGAGCATGTACCTATCAAAGCTCAGTTTAAAACTATCGCTCTTTTTGTATACATAAGAGAGTATAGAGCTAATTAAAACCATACCTATAAGTACAAACAAACCATAACTTGTTATAGCATTCTCTATCCAAAGCAGTAGTAGTGTTGGAAATGGCAACTCAGTTTGATACTCCTCAAACATAGACTGAAACTGCGGAACAACGAGTGTAATCACAAATGAAAAAGCGATTATCATAGCAACAATCACTATGATGGGATATCTAGTCGCTTTTTTCAGTTTCATCCTGTTATCATGCACCTCTTGGAGTATGTCTGCTAGTTTTTCGATAGACTCATCAAGAGTTCCTGTCTTCTCGCCCAAATCAAAAAGTGCAACCGAGATAGTCCCAACTTCACTCTCAAATCTAGCAAATGCGACTGAAAGACTTATGCCAGACTCAACTTCTTGCAAGATATGCTTATATATCTCTAAAAGTCTTTTATGCTCAGTTGTTTTTATGATGTCATCAAGACAAACTGTTATAGGCAATCCAGCATTGAGCATGGTTGAGATATGTCTTAGAGTTGCTATATAGGGCTCAAGGGGTATCTTTTTATACCTCAGTTTGTCTGCTATAAGGGACTTAATTTTCTCCAGTTTTACACTTGTTGGCTCTTTTATCTCCTCTATACCAACAAAAACTCCCATATTTAAAGATTTAAACTCCTGTATAGCCTCCACCTTGTGAGGAGAACTTAGAGTGTATTTTTGCCTCTCTCCGCTAGTGATGTACTCAACTTCAAACCAATTATTTTGCAACTCTTAAAACCTCTTCTAATGTAGTGACACCTCTTAGTGCTTTAGCCATACCGTCTATTATCATAGGCTCAAAGTCATCTTCCTCTTCTGCTTTTCTTGCTATCTCATACTTGTTCATATTGATGGATATCATATGAGATACTGTTTCACTTATCCTTAAAATCTCACTTATCATGGTTCTGCCACTATAGCCTGTAAATGAGCATTTTATACAACCCTCGCCTTTATAAAATGTATAAGTTTCAGGCAGATACTCTTTTACTTTTTCTATTGATTTTACTGGCGGATTAAACTCTTGTTTACAACTTGCACAGATGTTACGCACAAGTCTTTGAGCAACTACACCTATAAGTGAATCAGATATAAGATAAGGCTCTAAGTCCATCTGAATCATCCTAGTTATGGCACTTGGAGCGTCGTTAGTATGAAGAGTTGTAAAGACCAAGTGTCCCGTCAGAGAGGCTTGTACGGCGATATCAAGTGTCTCAGCATCTCTAACCTCTCCTACCATGATGATGTCAGGGTCTTGTCTTAGGATTGAGCGAAGTGCACTTGCGAAGCTATAGTCTATCTTATCACTTATCTGAATCTGCTGAGCAAGAGCTAGTTGATACTCTATGGGGTCTTCTATGGTTATCATCTTGTTCTCTACACTTTTTATCTCGTTGAGTGCGGCATAAAGAGTGGTTGTTTTTCCACTACCTGTGGGTCCTGTGATAAAAACTATGCCGTAAGGGGAGCTTAGTATCTCGCCAAAGAGCTTTAGATTTTTATCCTCCATACCCAGATCTTTTAACCTAAGAAGTATCTTGTTTGAGTCAAGTATCCTCATCACTATCGACTCTCCGTACATCGTTGGAGCAGTTGAGAGTCTAAAGTCATAATTGCTACCATTGACCTCCATAAAAAATCGCCCATCTTGAGACTTTCTCTTTTCAGATATATCTAAATTGCCTAAGATTTTTATACGAGAAGCAAGAGCATTATAGACTTCCAAATCAAACACAAAACTCTCTCTTAGAACTCCGTCAACTCTACTTCTTACAGAGACATTAAAACCTGAAGGCTCTATATGAATATCACTAGCTTTTACTTTGATAGCATTTTTTATAATCTGCTC
>CAYOWG010000169.1:0-2451 GCA_964407605.1 uncultured Sulfurospirillum sp.
ACAGAAACCCTTTTATAGGTCTTGGGAAGCCAGAAGCATTGAAACACTAGTTTAGTGGATATTGGTCTCGTAGAATTACTAATGAGCACCGTTTAGTTTACAAGATGACTGAAACTTCCATTATCGTTGTTAGTTGTAAATACCGTTATAGTAAGTAAAAAACTTATGGCAACATCAATAAAATACTACAAAAAAAGATAGACTCAAAAGAGATAAGCATTGTTGATATCTTATGCGATAAAATAGAGATTAAATAAACTATGTGATTTTAAAGTTTTTTCCAGCAAAGCGAACCAAAGCACTTCCCCAAGTAAATCCACCACCAAAAGCATCAAGTAGCATCAAGTCACCATGTTTGATTCGCTCACTCTCATACATGTCATTCATCGCCATGGGTATTGAAGCTGAAGAGGTGTTGCCGTATTTTGCCACTGTAAGAGCAGTTTTTTCTAATGGAAAGTTTAGATTGTTGCGTACCGCTTCGATGATGCGATAGTTTGCTTGATGGGGTATAAATATATCGATATCGCTTGCATTAAGTTTGTTTTTTGCTAGTATCTCAACAACATCACTTGTTAAAGTTTTTACGGCTACCTTGAAGACTTCATTTCCCGCCATCTTCATGTACTGAAGTTTGTCGTTTACATTCTCTTCTCTGATTGGATTAACAGAGCCGCAACCTGGAGTTATAAGAAGATCAGAAAAGTTTCCGTCCGAGCTTGCTAGTACATCTATGATTGCTTCATTCTTGTTTTTAGTCTGACCTATGATGGCAGCTCCCGCACCATCTCCAAAAAGTATGCAAGTTGAGCGGTCTGTGTAGTCTATGATACTACTAATCTTCTCTGCACCTACTATGAGTATATTTTTCTTTGTACCAGATTCTATAAAAGCTTTTGCTAGAGATATAAGATATACAAAACCTGTGCAGGCTGCACTTATATCAAACGACATTACATTTTTTATACCAAGTTTTTTACTTATCATCGTTGCAGTTGAAGGCATAGTGAGATAATCAGGACTAAGAGTGGCACAGACTATCATATCTATATCATCAAGCTCGATATCTGCTCGCTCTATAGCTTGAAGTGCTGCTTTATATCCAAGGTCACTTGTCACTTCTGTATCACTTGCGATTCTTCGCTCTTTTATGCCTGTTCGCTTTACTATCCACTCGTTACTAGTATCAACCATTTTTTCTAGGTCTTTATTTGATAAAATCTTTTCTGGTATATAGCTGCCGATAGATTTAAATGATGCATACATAAAGAGCCTTTTATTTGTTTTTGAGTTTAGATAATCCCGCTTGAATATCTTCGTTTATATTGGAGTCTGAAAAAGTTATAGCTTGAAATATAGCATTTTTCACAGCCTTTGCATTGCTTTTACCGTGTCCAATAATAGCACAACCATCTATGCCCAAAAGTGGTGCTCCGCCATACTCTGCATAGTCAACTTGCTTTTTCAAGCTTCTAAAAACCCTTCTCATTAGAAGTGCTCCTGCTATTGCTAGAGGAGATTTTCGGATATTATTTTTGATTATCTTTGTTATAGATTCTGCTACGCCCTCACTAGTTTTTAGAAGTATATTTCCTACAAATCCATCACAAACTATGACATTGACAGCTCCGTCAAATATATCATTGCCTTCTATGCTTCCATAAAAACTTTCCATATATTCTAACTGCTCATAGGTACTTTTTGTTACCTCGTTGCCTTTGGATTTCTCTTCTCCATTTGACAATAAGCCAATTTTTGGATTTTCTATCTTTAAAACCTGCCTAACATACGCTTCGCCCATAACTGCAAACTGAACCAAATGCTCTGTTTTGCAATCCACATTGGCTCCAACATCTAAAACAAGAGCTGGAGTTCCAGCTGATCTTGGCATCAAGGTTGCGATTGCTGGTCTTAGTATGCCTTTTAGACGACCTATCCTTAGTATTGCAAGGCTCATGGTTGCACCACTATGCCCCATAGACATAACGGCGTCAGCATCGCCTTGTCGCACTAAATCAACAGCTTTATATATAGATGTCTCTTTTCTCTTCAGTGCATCAACAGCATTATCACTCATGCTTAAAACATCGTTCGCTTCAACAAAAGTGATATTTTTAAGAAAGCGCTTAGGGATTAGAGGTTTTAACTCCTCGCTTTTCCCTACTAGGATAGCTATAAAACTTCTCTCTTTTAGTGCTTTTATAGTTCCTTGTATGATAGGAGTTGGACCAAAGTCGCCCCCCATAGCATCTATCGCTATTCTTATCATCTAGCTTTTGTATTCGCCTGTAGTCTTGTTTATTCTATGAGGCATTCTCCATGTTCCATCACTGTCTTTTACTGGTACTGGTAATGTCACTTTATAATGCGTTCTTCTTTTTGCCGCTCTTGTCTTGCTTACGCGTCTCTTAGGTACTGCCATAATATTTCCTTCTGTTTAATTGTTTTCTT
>CAYOWG010000170.1:0-2437 GCA_964407605.1 uncultured Sulfurospirillum sp.
TTGCTATTGGCACCATGTTTGCTCTTTTTATAGCTCCAACATTTATAATAATTAATGATTTTAGAACAAAAAGCCTCATTTATGATAAGAAAATAATTGGACTGCAATATGCTTCTCATTTCAATAAACTTATTGCCCCATTACAACTACATAGAGGAGCTTTAAATGGATATCTGAATGGATATATAGGACTTCTAAAAGATATAGAAAAATCACAAAAAAACATACAGGAAAGATTGACTGCCCTGATTGAGCTCAATAATCACTACTCTATCTTGGAGGACAAAGAGTTTGATTTTGTTATAAAAACTATAGAGGATATTAAATTTGAAAATATTGCAACAAAAAAAAGTAGCGGATATATCTTCATATTGCATTCCAACATCATATCTGAACTTATACGCCTAATGAGAAAGACCTCATCCATAACTCATCTAGCTGCTACTAGCGACTCAAAACTTGCTATTATTGGTGTGATGATTACAAATACTCTGCCAAATCTTCAGGAGCTTAGTGGACAATTAAGAGGTCATTCTGTTGGTATTCTTGCAAAAGACAACATAGCAAACTCTCAAAAAATAATGCTTTTATCTCTTATAAATAAAATTGATCGACTCTTCTACAATATAGCTGAGACTTTTGACTTATATGATATCGAGTTTAAAAATGAACATTTGGATAAAGTATTAAATAAAACACTGCAAATAAGAAGCAATATTGAACTTTTTATCACATATCCAAATATATCAATACTTACTCCTAGACAACTCTTCAGTCAGGCAACTTCTCTTATGAATAAACAAATAGAACTACAAAGTGAGTTGAAACATAAATATATATCAGGAGTTCAATTTCTCAAAGAAGATCTACTATATAAATTTATATTTTTACTTACTTTTCTTATAATTGCTTTGATTTTTGCTCTTTACATATCTAGTTCACTCTATATAAGTATCCTGTCTAGTCTTAAAAAGCTATCAAATGCTTCCAAGAGGATAGGAGATGGGGAGCTTGACATACAGATAGAAGTTAATTTGAAAGATGAAATAGGTGAAGCATTGATGGCATTTAACAGTATGAGCTATAATCTTGCTGAAAATATAACTTTCTTAGATAGATACAAGATGGCAATTGATGAAACAAGTATAGTTTTAAAAACCAATAAAGATGGCATTATTACTTATGTAAATAAAAAGTTTTGTGATACCTATGGTTACGCCAAGGAAGAAATTATAGGCAAACCTCACAATATTCTTAAAAGTCCTAGTGAACAAGAAAAATCTTATAGTGAAATTTGGAACACTATAGGAAAAAAAGAAATATGGAGAGGCATAATCAAAAATCTCTCCAAAGACAATAAGATTTATATATCTGAAACTACGATTATTCCTATGCTTGATACCAATGGGAATATCCTAGAACATATCGAGATAAGGCATGATATAACTGAGCTTGAAAGGTTTAAAAAAGAGATTGAAAAACACAATATTGACCTACTTACCGGACTTCCAAATAGAAATAAGTTTTTAGAAGAGATAGAAAATGCTAACAACATAGGTATAATATATCTCAATATCAATAACTTTAGCGGACTAAATCAATTTTATGGCTTTAAAGTTGCTGATCGTGTACTCATAGGGCTCTCAACTCATCTAAGCGAAATGGCCAAAGAGTTCAACTATAAGCTATATAGATTGCGCTCTGATGACTTTTTAATAATGTTTACTCAAAATAGACTAAATACTGAAAACTACAAAGAGATAACCGAGAGAATAATAGACAAAGTGGAGTCGAGAGAAATAGAATGTGGAACAACTGGAAGTATAAATATCAACCTTACTTCTGGTATAGTACTCTCTAGTAGTTTCAGAGGAAATAAGAATCTTCTTGCACATGCCGAGCAGGCAAAAAAAATCGCAAAAATTAGAAACAAGAAATACCTCTTATATAATACAGCTATCGACAAAGGGTTAGATTACAAAAAGAATATTAAGTATATCAATGAGATAAAAAATGCAATAAAAAATGATATGATCAAGGTTTATTTTCAGCCTATTGTAGATAATACCAATGGAAAAATCACTAAATACGAAGCACTAGTTAGGTTGATTAAAGATGATGGAGAAGTTTTATCTCCATATTTCTTTTTAGACATCGCTGTAAAGGCAAATCTATATGCAAAAATTACACGAATAGTTATCAATAAGTCCTTTGAAAAATTTCACAACCTTCCATATATCTTAACTATAAATCTCAGTATAGAAGATATTAACAACAAAGAGACACTCTCTTTTATCTTCAATAAACTAAAAAGCTATCCAAATCCAGAAAATATAGTCTTCGAAATTTTAGAATCGCAAGAGATAAAAGACTATATAGCTGTTAAAGAATTTGTTAAAAAAGTGAAAAAAATAGGTGCAAAAATAGCCATAGATGA
>CAYOWG010000171.1:0-2433 GCA_964407605.1 uncultured Sulfurospirillum sp.
GCTTCGCAAGTTGAAAAACAAGGTGGAAAAGTTGTTGCATTTGCAGCACTTGCAAATCGTGGATTTTGCAAAAGAGAAGGAAGTAACAACGCAGCAACGCCTACATGTAAGCTTCAAAGTTCTATTCCATTTTTTGCACTTGGAGATTTTGAATTTGATATTTATGATGAGGCAGATTGTCCTTTATGCAAAGATGGGAGTAAGGCTTTTAAGCCTGGTAGCAGAGGAAACTAAGTGTCAAGATGGAGAGATGTAAGACGCGGCAAAATTAGAAAAAAAGAGCTAAAACTAGAAACACCTGAATTTGTAGTAGCTCCATTAGTAAATAGAGTCAAATCTTTCATAACTGACACTTTTCTTCTTTTGATGCCATTAATCTATATATCTTTTTATCTCATCATGGGCTCAAGAGAAGAGTTTGCCGAGCATCTTTTGCTTGGTTGGGCATCCATACTTGTGCCACACCTTTTAATTATAGTGGGATTTTGGTTCTTCAAGTCACAAACACCAGGCTACAAAGCTTACAATATAAAACTTGTTGACAACAATCTTCAACGCCCTAGTGTGTCTCAGTTGATAGTGAGATACTTTGCATTTATTCTCTCAACATTTATGTTTGCTGGCCTTATCTTGGCAATCATAAGAAAAGACAAAAGAACACTTCATGACATCATATCTGGAACAATGCTCATACAAATAGAGGCATAGCCCAAATTGATATTTTTTAAAATCTCCGCATTCTTTTTTTCGTATTTTAGCGTAACCGCCATATATGTTATCTTTATACCAAAGATGCTTATGATGACTGGGTATAGCACTATGCAGATAGGCATTGTTTTTGCTATTGCCCCACTTATGCGTTTTATTGTTCCATTTCTTTTTCTAAAACATATAGAGCTAACTAAGAGAGTTTTTCATGCTTCGCTTATTACTATTTTTATTGGGGCAATTCTTTTTTATCTTACTATAGAAAATTTCTACCTTTTTATGATTCCAAACTTTCTCATAGGTGCTGCTGCTGGCTTGGTTTTGCCTTATGTTGAAACTTATGCCATGGAGACTCTTGGTAAAAAAAGATTTGGTAGGTCACGGCTTTATGGCTCACTTGGTTTTATGCTAATTGGAATAATACTTGCAAGAGACCTAGAGAGCTATATGGTTGGTCTTAACTACTATCTTGCATTTGCTCTTATAATGCTTCTTTTTGGTTATGCCATTACTTATAAAAATGAAGATTTTAAGCCAAAAGAAAATTCTAAAGATGATGGCAAGTTTGAGCTTAGAAAAGTAGCATTTTTATGGGTAAGTCTATTTTTTATGCAAGTAAGCTTCGGGGCTTTTTATAGTTTTTTTACAATTTACACAACAGAGCACGGCATAAGTTTAGAGATAGTAAGCTATCTTTGGGCATTTGGAGTGATTTGTGAAATTATCTTTTTTTATTACCAAGCACCACTGCTAAAACTAGATTTATTAAAAATTATGAAATTTGCAGTGTTTATTACTGTAATCAGATGGCTTTTGCTATTTTTCTTTCCAGAATCTTTAAGTATGACCTTTGTATCCCAGTCTCTTCACGCCATATCTTTTGCTCTTCACCATACTGTTGCTATCAGTCTTTTGTATATAGTGTACCAAAACAGAAAACTAGCAGCTCAGTTTTACTATGGCTTCTCTTTTGGCTTAGGAGGTTTTGTAGGTGCTCTTCTTGCTGGATATTTTTATGGGGAGTATCTATATCTGTATGCTGCTTGCATGGCACTACTCTCGCTTGTGGCTCTTTATAAAGTCAAGCCCTTAAGACGGTCATGATATCTATTTCATTTTGCCAAAACAAAATCTCTAAAAAATATATTATTAACTTCTAATCCATAAGACTCATAAATAAGCTCTTTTAGGTCTTTATTGTACTGGTCTTTTCCCTCTATCGTTGCAAGCATATCACTATCTTGCTTTGATGAAAATCGTAAAATCGTATCCCTAACAGCAGGCATGTTTTGCTTAAGAGCATCTGCGTCTCTCTTGTCCTTCATCTGGAAAGTCATATCAACTTTCATAAATTTAAAACTTCCTGTTTTCATATTTATTAAAATTCTATCTATGTGGATTTCTCGCTCGTCTGTACTTTTTGTATTTTTTTGACCTGGCGCAACCATCTTTCCAAATCCGCTAAATTGTGTATTTGTTTTGCCGCTACTCATAAAAAACGTTCCGACTATGAGGTAGGTTATTGTCACTAAAAGCACAACTACACCTGATATCTTTAAAATCTTATTCAACTTTTCTCCTTGTCATTTCACTTGAATTATACTCTTATTTGGTAAACAAACTACCTTTTTGACTAGATTCTTCTTTTGAGATTTAGATGACCTACTATGCTTGAAGCAAGGCTAAGAACTTCACTTAGCTCATCAAAGCTTGTGACTTTTTTAT
>CAYOWG010000172.1:0-2425 GCA_964407605.1 uncultured Sulfurospirillum sp.
GATTTTTTATACTCAAAAACTGCTCTAAGCATCTTTTTTTCAGTTTCACGGTCAAGCCCCTCTCCTGGCTCATCTAAAATCAAGATTTTTGCTGGTTTTAAAAGAGCCCTTGCAACTACTAAGCGTCTTTTTTGTCCTCCTGAGAAGTTATGACCTAACTCATCCATCCATGTGTCAAAACCATCAGGTAGTGTTTTTATAAAGTCATATATATGAGCAACTTTGCAAACCTCGTCTAACTCTTCTTGTGAGGCATCAGGCTTGGCGATTAGCAAGTTATCTCGGATAGTTTTGTTAAATATCTGATTTTGTTGAGATGCTACAGATATATACTCTCTTAGATTTTCGCTTTGAAGGCTCTGTATCGGTAGTCCGCCTATGGTTATCTCTCCTTTGTCATGAGTGTAAAAACGAGATATTAGATTGACAATTGTACTTTTTCCAACACCACTTCTTCCTACTATTGCTATCTTTTCTCCCTCATTTAGTCTAAAGCTAAGATTTTTTAGCAACTTCGTATCATCGTAAGAGAAGCAAACTTTATCAAAAACTATATCAAAATTATCGATTTTACTAGATGGGCTTTTTGGCTCAATAACAAGAGGCTTACTATCAACAATCTCAAACACTCTACGACCAGCTGCTATAGTTTCAGGTAGAAGCCCAAACACTTGAGACATACCCATAACTGCCTCAAAACTAGCCATCACAAATAGAGTCAACATAGCTATATTGACTGCTGGCATCTGAGCATCTCTTATAAGAGGGACAGCAACAATCATCACTAAAACTATACAAACTCCAACTATAGCCATCAAAGATGCCTGAGCAAAAGCATTGTAGATGGACATTTTGTGTTGCATTTTTGAAAGATTTATACTAAGCTCTTCTATCTTTTTCGCCTGTTTTTTTGTTGCTCCATATATCATCAACTCGCCCAAGCCTTGGATGCTATCTACCGAGTGCTCTCTTAGCTTTGCCATGACTCGTATAGTCTCTCTACCAGTTTTATAGCTCAATGCTAAAAGTATGATTGGGATTATAAAGCCAGCAAGCAACAAGCCAAAAGCTTCGATAATGGCTAGTTTTTTATCATATAAAGAGGCAAAATAGACAAACAAAGAGCCTGTTACAAGTGCGGTTATAGTAGGAACTATGATACGCACATAGAGATTTTCTAAAGTATCAATATCAGCTTTAATCCTAGAAAATATATCTCCACTATGGTACTTATGAAGCACAGCTGGTGCTAAAGGCTCGATTTTACCATAGAACCAGTATCTTAAATCTGCAAGTATCTCTAGTGTCGCATAGTGATTTACCAATCGCTCAGCGTATCGTCCAAATGCACGAATAAGTGCTAGCATCCTGATACTTGCAGAAGGCGTAAAGTAGTTCATAGAAGTCTTAGCTACTCCAGCAACTGCCATAGAGGCTAAAAACCAACCAGATACTGCTAGCAAGCTGACACTTGAGAGAACAGTAATGATTGAGAGAAAAATCCCTAATATTATAGGCTTCCAGTGAGGTTTAAACAGCTTACTTAGACGAATAAAAATAGCAATACTACTCGCCCGATTATCGCTAGAATGCTTCATAATACCTCTTGATTAGCTTTTGATAAAATTTACTTTTTTCTATAAGCTCTTTATGTGTACCTACGCCTAAAATCTCTCCCTTATCAACTATCACAATCTGATCTGCCTTTTTTATCGTATGAAGTCTGTGGGCTATAGTGATAATAGTTCTATCTTTAGAGAGCATCTCTATGCTGTTTTCTATAGACTCTTCGCTCTTTTTATCAAGACTAGCCGAAGCCTCATCTAAAATCAACAGTGGGGCATCTTTTAAAAAGGCTCTTGAGAGTGCTACTCTTTGCATCTGCCCTCCTGAGAGACCTGCTCCTCGTTCACCTATGTGTGTATCGTAGCCATGAGGTAGTTTTTGTATAAACTCATCACAGTTTGCTAGTTTTGCTGCTTTTAACATCTCATCTTTTGAGGCATCCTCTTTTGCTAGTTTGATATTTTCAGCTATAGTTCCTTGAAAAAGATGAGCAGATTGAGGTAGCCATGCGACACTCTCTCTCCAGCTTTCGATATCTACTTTGTCAAGATTTTGACTATTGATGATAATCTCTCCTCTATCTGGCTTTACAAACCCTAAAAGTAGATTTGCGATAGTGCTTTTTCCAGAGCCACTCTCTCCAATCAAAACAGTATTTTTATTGGCTGGTATCTTTAGGTTGATGCCTTTTAGTACCTCTTGATTCTCTTTATATGAAAAACATACATCTTTGAACTCTATCTCTATCTTGTCATTTTTACAAAGGCGAAAGCTCTCTTTAGGCTCTATCTTGGTTTTAGTCCCATTAAAGCTCTCTCTTTTGAAAACTCCCACTATCTGCTCTGCTGCACCAATGCCT
>CAYOWG010000173.1:0-2419 GCA_964407605.1 uncultured Sulfurospirillum sp.
TTGCAAGTGCTGCAAATGCAACAACTTTTCCACCTTGTTTTTCAACTTGCGAAGCTGCTTCTAAGACTGAGCCACCAGTCGTTATAATATCTTCACACATAAGAATTTTTTCATCTTTTTTTACTTCAAATCCTCTTCTTATAGTCATGACCTTTTCCACTCGCTCAGCAAAGATAAACCTAGCTCCAAGAGCACGAGCTAACTCATATCCTGCAAGTATGCCACCAAGGGCAGGAGCACAAACCGTATCTACTTCGATACCACTCTTTTTAATCATCTCGGCCAAGTCTTTTGCTAAGAGTTCTGCTACTTTTGGGTCTTCTAGGACTTTTGCACTTTGAAGATAAAACTTAGAGTGCTTACCGCTACTAAGTAAAAAATGCCCCTCTAAAAAAGCCCCAGCATCAGTATATATTTTTTTTAAATCCATCATTAGATTTTCAAAAGTTCTGCTTCTTTAGCTTTCACGAGAGCCTCTATGCTAGCTATCCCAGCATCAGTAATTTTTTGCACTTCTTTTTGAGCTTGTTTTGACTCATCTTCTGTTATCTCTTTATCTTTTTCAAGTTTTTTTACTTTATCGTTTGCATCTTTTCTTATGTTTCTTATAGATACTTTTGACTTATCTCCCATAACTTTTGCTTGCTTTGCATTCTCTTTTCTCTGTTCACTTGTCATAGGTGGAAAATAGAGCTGGATTGATTCTCCATTGTTGTTTGGGTTTACTCCGATGTTTGCTTCTGCTATCGCTCTTTCAATATCTTTGAGAAGTTTTTTTTCCCATGGAGTTACATTGATAGTTGTTGCATCACTTGCAAGGACGGTTGCTACTTGGTTTAGTGCCGTCATAGTTCCGTAGTAGTCAACTTTTATATTGTCAAGTATAGAGACTGAAACAGCCCCGCTTCTTATAGTGGTAAAATTTCTTCTTAGTGAGTCCAAAGTCTTTTCTATATGCTCTTGTTGTTCAAGATATATCTCTTCAATTTCCATATTTGTCCTTTATTAGTAGTTTTGTTGATATTTTATTGCCCACGCTTATGATTATGCGAGTTCTTTTTTTCGTTAGTTTTTTGTTGAGTTCCATCTTAAAATCACCATCTTTTAGTTTTGCTGGCATCCAGTCATGACCAGATATGGCAACTCCACCACTTTTAGATTTCTCGTCTGTCTCTACATGTAGAGTTTTCAAAACCGAGTCTACGGGAAAAGCAGTTGGTTTTTTCCAGTTAGCTTGTAGTGATCTGTATTTGAGATACTGCTTTAGATTACTTTTTCCAACAAGGGCAGTTCTGTCTAAGTCGTAAACATCACTAAACTCTGACACGGCTCCCATGTTTTGATTTATAATCGCAGCAAAGCCATAAGCTTTTACAGCCTCTTTAACTCTTGGGCTAAACTCTCCATAAGGATAAGTAAAGTATTTTGGACGAACACCCATCTCTTTTTCAAAAAGAGCCATACCTTTGTCAAAATCTTTTTTTATCTCATCGTTACTCATCTGCGTCATATGCCCATGTCCGTAAGAGTGAAACTCAATACTGCCATACTTTTGTGCCTCTCTAAGTTGCTCCCAGGTCATAAAATCTGGATACTTTTTTTGGGTAGCTTCAACATAAACAAAAATAGTAAAAGGGTAGTTATACTCCTTGAAAACCTCAAGGGCATTGGTGTAGAAACTTTTGAAGTTATCATCTATAGTCAAGACAACCCACTTATCTGGTATCTCTTTTTTCTCTTTTAGTGCAGTGACAAGTTTTTCAAGTGGTATAACTTCGTAGCCATTTGTTTTGAAGTGCTCAAACTCTGCTCTTAGTTGCTCTATGGTTGTGTTGGTACTTGGGTGCCTACTATCGCCAAATCTATGATAAACAAATATATGAGCATCAGCCCAAAGTGTTATCGAAGCAAGAAGCAATAGTAGTATAGATTTCATAATCTTTTAGTTAGCTTTTGGAGCCATAGGTGCACTTGGAGCTGCTGGAAACTCTGGGTTTGCAGGAACTACATCTTTTTCTATCTTTATGTCTTCAGCAAGAGATTTATTTGTTTCTTGGTTGTAAAAATATCCTAATGCTAGAGTGTTCATAACAAAAACAAGAGCAATCACAAATGTAAATTTAGCTAAAAATCCGGCTGGCCCTTTTGCCCCAAACATTGATTCATTGCTTCCGCTATATGCCCCTAAGCCTATAGAAGAGCTTTTTTGTAAAAGTACTGCAACAACTATTATGGCAGTCAAAATAAACTGTGAGACCAATAAAATTCCGGTCATTCTCAAAATCCTTTAGTAAAATTTAGTATAAGCCTCGTATTATAGCGTAAAATAATTAAAGTGAGTTTATTGACAACAGATATTTGAGTGCAGAGCTATCTATCTTAAAATAAAATATTAATTATTTTGGGAATATTTTACTAT
>CAYOWG010000174.1:0-2401 GCA_964407605.1 uncultured Sulfurospirillum sp.
ATCTTCATCAAGCTCTTATAAATGACAAAAAATCAAAAAGCCTATACTTTCTTCCTGCTTCTCAAACAAAAGATAAAGATGTGCTTGAGAGAGAAAAAGTAAAAAAACTTCTACTCTCTCTAAAAGAGCAGTTTGATATAGTTTTGATTGACTCGCCTGCTGGGATTGAGAGTGGGTTTGAGCATTCTATATTTTTAGCCGATAGGGCTTTGATAGTCTCTACTCCTGATGTTAGCTCGGTTCGTGATGCGGATAGGGTTATAGGAATCATAGACGCTAAAAGTGAAAAAGCAAAAGAGGGCAAAGAAGTAGAAAAGCATGTCATCATAAACCGCCTAAAGCCAGAGATGGTAGAAGCTGGCAATATGCTAAGCACTGAAGATGTTCTTGGCATCTTAGCACTTCCACTTATAGGTGTTATCCCTGATGATGAGGATATAATCGGCTCAACCAATGTGGGAGAGCCCATCGTAAACAAAGAGAATTCACTCTCAGCAGAAGCCTATAAAAGAGTTGCAAGAAGGATACTTGGCGAAGAGGTGGAGTTTTTAGACCTTAAAGCAAAAAAGGGATTTTTTGGAGCTTTGAAGGGTATCTTTAGATGAGTTTTTTAAGTAAGATATTTGGCAAGAAACAGAGTAGTGCTAGTGTTGCAAAAGATAGGCTTACTGTCATGCTAGCTCATGAGAGAGTAAACTGCAAGGTACCGTATCTTAATGATCTAAGAAATGATATCATAGAAGTTATTAAAAAATACACTTCAGTGGAAGATGTGAAGATAAGCTCACAAAACAATCAAAATATAGAGATGCTTGAAGTTGAGATAATCCTTGGCAAAAAGTAGGCGAAAAAAGAGAAAATCTCGAAAAAAGACTGGGTTTTTCTCAAGAAAAAAGATAGCATTGGTACTATTGGCTTGTATTTGTGCATTTGCTATTGTGTATGGTGTGAACTATTTTGGGCTTATGCAGTCTGAAAAAGTGACTGATAAATCAACAAAAATCTTGATGGACAAGATGAAAAAAATGCTTGATGAAGAGAAAAAAAGGTTAGATAAACTTCCAAAATATGAAAAACCAAAAGAGCCTAAAAAACTTCCACCACCAGCTGTAAGCATACCAGAAGATATAGAAAAAGAGACTCACCTCTCGGAGATAAAAGACTTCCAAGAGAGCTTTAAAAAACAGAAAAAAGAGCCTAAAAAACCTCTACATGTAGAGAATAAAACTACATATAGCGGAAAGCCAAAACTAGCAATCATCATAGATGATGTTGCTTATGCTCATCAAACAAGGCTTATAAAAAAGATACCCTTTAAAGTTTCTCCTGCGTTTTTTCCTCCAACAAAAAGACACCCCGATACAGTAAGGCTCTCAAAAGATTTTGATTTTGCTATGATCCATCTTCCGACCCAAGCTCTAAACTACTCAAAACCAGAGCCTCAAACGCTCAATGTTGGGGATTCTATCGAGGTTATACGAGCAAGAATACAGAATATAAAAAAATGGTTTCCAGATATAAGATACTACAATAATCATACAGGTAGTAAATTTACTTCTGATTACGAGTCGATGGATAAGCTGATAAGAGTCATGAAAGAGGAGCAACTTTACTTTATGGATAGTAGGACAACGGCTGATACTAAAGTTCCGCAAGTTGCCAAAAAGCATGGAATGAAGCTCTATACTAGAGATATATTTTTGGATAACAGTATCGAAAAAAAGCTAATCAGAAAGCAGTTAAAAAAAGCAGTCGCTATCGCAAAAAAGAGAGGATATGCTGTTGCTATTGGACATCCTCATAAAAACACTCTCAATGTTTTAATCAATGCTGGGGATATACTCGAAGGTGTTGAGCTAGTTTATCTAAAAGAGCTCTAGTGAGAGTAGAGTTTGGTATAGATGAATTGAACTCGATGAAAAAGTATCCAAAAGATATCTTTTATAAGGGTGATTTAGATCTTCTTAAAAGAGAAAAAATCTCCATCATAGGAACTCGAAGACCCTCTTCATATACCAAGTTTTTAACTGCAAGAATCTCATCCGAACTCTCTAAAAGAGGAGTTTGCATCGTAAGTGGAGCAGCCATGGGAGTTGATAGTATAGCCCATCAAAATGCAGGCTCAAGCAACACGATAGCCGTCATGGCAAACGGACTTGACATAAGATACCCAAGCGTAAACAAATCAATCATAAAAAACATAGAAGAAGAGGGCTTAGTTCTTTCTCAATTTGAAGAGGGATTTTGTGCGACTCCCTGGAGTTTTGTGGTTCGCAATGAAGTTATTGTATCTTTGGGGGATATACTCATAGTAACTGAAGCTGATTTGAAAAGTGGCAGTATGAGAAGTGTTGATTATGCTTTGAAGATGAAAAAGAAGATATTTGTTTTGCCTCATAGG
>CAYOWG010000175.1:0-2395 GCA_964407605.1 uncultured Sulfurospirillum sp.
AGAGACCCTCCAGCACACTAGATACCCGAATGTTTTTAGTCTTGGCGATGTTGCTGGGATACCTATGGGGAAAACAAGCGGCTCCATAAGAAAACAATATACAGTAGTAGCTCAAAACCTTATAAGTGTCATGGAGGGAAAAGAGCCAAAGCAAAAATATGGAGGATATACTGTTTGCCCTTTTTTAACAGATATTGGTAAAGTCATGCTTGCTGAGTTTGATTGGAGCGGAAAGCCTACGCCTTCTTTTCCTCTTGACCCTACGAAAGAGCGCTGGATATGGTGGATGTTAAAGGTACATATACTTAAGCCTATGTACTTTCACGGAATGCTAAAAGGTAGAGCGTAATGAAGACTTTTATATATCAAAAATCTTGTTTGGAGTTCTTATTTTAGGTTTTTGTGCAGGTTTATTATAAGCAAAAGAGTATAGTGTATCTGAGATATATAAAGATGTGCTCACAGTGTCATGGCATGTAAGCAGAGGGAATGCCAAAGAAAAAAGGACCCACAATCAACAATATGACACAAAGTGAGTTAGAGATGGAGCTTTTTAGTCTCCAATCAGAGGGTTTTCAATCATTAGGTTTAGACAACGAACAAATGACTCATAATCAAAAAAAGATAGAAGATAAGGGCTTGAAGTATCATCTAGAAGACATGGCAAGGTATATCTTTTTTTAGTTTTAATCTAGAGGCAGAAAAGTAGTATTTGAGAAAAAGGGGATATCTTCCCTTTTTCTGCTATAATTCAGATAGATTTTTATAGGATTGGTATGCCAAGGATAGTAAAAGAGTTTATAATTTTTATAGTATTATTTTTCTTTTTTGTCACTTAGTATACATATGGAGCAGTGGCTATCTAGTCCCATAGAGCATGTTAAGTATCTTAATAATAGCCAGTTTGGTTTGTATCATCCACTCTATTTTACTTTTGGAGCATATTTTATTGTAGCTGTGTTTAGGGGACTTGTTGCTCTTATTGATAGACTATTTAGAGGAATAGAGTAAAGAGCACCTCTAAAAACCTTTCCCATCTTTTACTGGTACAAAAAAGCACTTATCAAGCTCTTCAGCTCTGATTGAGTCAGCATTTTTTATAAATCTTGTTATCGTTTGCATATTGTTTTTTTCTATGGGAGCGACCAAGATGCCTCCATCGCTTAGCTGCTCAAAAAGCTTTTGCGGAACCTTGGGAGTTGAGGCAGAAAACAAAATCCTATCATAAGGAGCATACTCCCTCCAGCCATTTTGCCCATCATCAAATCTAGTATGAATGTTGCTTACACCAAGAGTTTTAAACCTCTCTCTAGCCTCCACTAAAAGCCTTTCAATCCTCTCAATAGTAAATACCCTTCTGACAAGTTTGCTAAGAACAAGAGCTTGATATCCACTGCCACAACCTATCTCAAGCACACTATCCGCACCCTTACATGTAAGAGCTTCACTCATCTTTGCTACAGTCAAAGGAGAGCTTATCCACTGGTCTGCAACCATAGGCAGGGCATCAAGCTTATATGCATGTCTTGAGAAGCCTTGAGGTATAAAATACTCTCTTTCACTTAAGGATATTGCTCTATGTACATCTTCGCTGATGCTATATATCTTTTTTATCTCATCTGCCATATTTTTACATTTTTGAAGTCTAATCCTGCTGCTAAAATCACCCACTTATAACAATCCTATATTGATATATTTTCTCATCTTCTTTATCTCACTAAAGGACACTTCTTGTTTTACGATTGCCAAAGAGTCATCTTTGCTAACATCACCAAAAGGAGTGATTATAGAACTACAACTAGCCATATTTTCATCGCTACTGTTAGCAACTATCACAAAAGCTTGGTTTGCCACCGCTAAGGCTTGAGAAAGAATCTCTAGGTGCTTTTTTCTTAGTTTTCCCCAAAAAGAGGGAACTAGAATCACATCTGCCCCTAAAATCTTCTGCCATAGTTCGGTAAATCTTAGCTCAAAACATACAAGTGTAGCAATTTTTATTCCATCTATCTCTATGATGCTTATATCTTCTTTCACTCCTGATGAAAAAAACTTCTCTTCACTTCCAAGAGGAAAAAGTTTTGCTTTTGGTCGAGACTGCACAAGCTGTCCGTTGTTAAATATCTTGAGCATATTGAAGTAATTACCGTTTTTTTCTTCTATCATAGTTAGAGCAAAAGTCTTACTCATAGAGAGTTCTTGAAGTTCATCTAGTATCTTTTTTGAAAACTGTGCAGACTCTTTTAGAGATTCATACTTATATCCACTCAAACAAAGCTCAGGTGCTAAAACAATAGAGTTTTTTGGTGTTTGATTAAGTAGATGTTTAAGAGTCTCAAAATTGTCCTCAAGACTCTTACTTTCATAGCTAAATTGAAGTGCGACTAATGTTTTTTTA
>CAYOWG010000176.1:0-2393 GCA_964407605.1 uncultured Sulfurospirillum sp.
GATATAAATCCTAGATATTATTTTGATAGTAGTAGTGCTGAGATTGCCAAAAACAGGATAAAAGAGGCGATTGACGAGAGAAATGCTCCTTTGATTTTTCTTGTGGGAGATCCTGGTGTTGGGAAGAGCTATATACTTAAGCTTTTAAACGAAGAGATAAAGAACAAACAATTAACTATTTTTATAGATCATCCTTTTTTCGATAAAAGAGATTTGTTGAAACTTTTATATGAGGCAAAAGGGATAGAATTTGATAGAAGCACAAGCTTCAACACTCTTAAAGATGAGCTTCTAAAAGAGTATAGAGATACAACGCATACTATATTTATAGATGAGGCACAGCTACTTAACGATGAGCAGTTTGAACTAATACGCATTTTGAGTGATACAAAGGTGTTGCAGTTTGTTTTGTCAATGCACAAAGAAGAGGGCTCAGTTATCTTAGAAAAAAAACATTTTAAGTCTAGAACAAAGGTGATTGTAAGCTATGGTGGTCTTGATGCTAGCGAGATTTATAGGTATATACAAAGCTCTCTTATCTCAAATGCTCATAGCGAAATAGCCTCTATGTTTTCAAAACGAGATGCTAAGAAAATAGCAAAATATACTGCTGGCAATTTTAGAACAGTTAAAAAATTCCTTTATGTGTTGATGAAACTTCTGCATTATGCAAAACAAAATGGAATCAAAAAATACCAAAAACTTCACCCTGATTTGCTCACAATGACAGCACTTGATTTGGAGATGATTCGTGACTAGTGCAAGATTTGAAAATCTGGATAAAAGAGTAAAGACTTTAAGACTTAAAAGATATATGAAACTTTTACTTGTTTTTGTTTTATTTGCTGGCGCAGGGTATTATTATGTGTTTGATAAGTCAAAGCAAATTGAAGTTGTAAAAGTGCAAGAAGTTATACCTAAAGTCGAAGAGAAGAGAGTAGTTGCTAAGGCTGAAAAAGTAGTAGTGGTTGAAAAAAAAGAGCCTCAGTATGATACGATCAAGCTCACTCCAACCATAGCACCGATAGTAAAAAAGATAGAAAAGCCTAAAATAGAGAAGAAATCAGTACAAAAAGTTGAAGAAAAAAAGACAAGCAAGATATCTATGCGAGTAAAAGAAGTAAAGAGCGAAGAGGCTCTTCTAAAGAGATTTAGAGTGGCTAATGATTTTGATTCGGCTATGGGATTAGCAAATCTTTATTTTAGCAAGGGAGAGTTTGAAAAGAGTATCTATTGGTCAAGAAAAGCTAGCAAGCTAAGGTCAGGCGAGGAGTCTGCTTGGCTAGTTTTTGCTAAGGCAAAACATGCTCTTGGAAAGAGCGATGATGCTATAAATGCCTTAAAGCTTTACTTGGAGCACTTTAGTTCAAAAGATATAGAGAAACTACTAAAACTATACAGGAAAAGCGAATGAAAAAACTGATTTTTATATGCCTGTTTTTGCACTCAAGCCTACTTGCTTACACTTATGATGATGTTATAAAAGATTATCAAGCTAAAAGATACAAGGTCGTTTGTTTGAAGAGTTCTGCTTCAGGCCTAATAAGAACAAAAGATGAAAATATACTTTCGATGATAGGCGATGCTTGTGCAAAGACTGATTATATAAATCCGCTTGCACATGTTATAAGAGGCTTGATTTCAACTCCAGAGTTTAGAGAAAATGGCTCATATTTTGCAACTTTAGTCCTGCAAAAAAAATTACTTTATCAGTTTATGAACGACGGCATTGACTTGACAAACTTAAGATTGCCTCGCTCAGATCACATCTTGTCAGTCGTTTTTGAAAATTTGGCTAAAGGGAGTTACACAAAAGAAGAGAGCAAGATAGTTATAAAAGTAGACTCAAAGGTATTTAGAGTTTGGATAACGGATACTAAGAAAAGAGTTGTGGTCATAGACGTGTACAAAAATGATAAAAAAATTAGAACTCATAGGTATATATAAAATGATAAAACAGAAAATAAGAATAGGCGATATACTAGAAGAAAAAGGCATCATAACAAATGAGCAGTTGATGAGTGCCTTAAGAGAACAAAAAGAGAGTAATTTCTCAAAAAAACTGGGCGAAATTTTTGTTCAAAAAGGCTACTTGAGTGAAAAAGAGTTAACGGAATTTCTAGCAGAGCAGTTAAATCTGGAGTTTATTGATTTATACGGTGTTGATGTGGATTATCAACTTATGAATAGTTTTTCTATAAATATCCTCAGAAATGCTTCTGCAGTTGTATTTATGGAGGACGAAGAGTATATATATGTAACAGTCTCGGACCCACTAAACTATGAATCTATAGAGCTACTTGAACGAACCATAGCTACTAAGCCTATGAAATTACATATCTCCTTAAAAAATGATATCTTATATGTTTTTGATAGACTTGAAATCATCGCGG
>CAYOWG010000177.1:0-2314 GCA_964407605.1 uncultured Sulfurospirillum sp.
CAAAGCCCTTCGATAGCATACTTGCTAGCATTATAAGCGCCTCTATAGGCCAAAGAGACAAAACCAAGTACAGAGGAGTTATAGACTACTCTTCCAAAGCCATTTTTTCGCATGATGGGTAAAATAAGATTTGTAAGCTCCTGAGTTCCAAAAACATTGGTTTCAAACTGCTCTTTTAAAACCTCACGACTCAAGTCTTCAACGGCTCCAGGCTGTCCGAAAGCTCCGTTGTTAAAAAGTACAGATATCTTTCCATCAGACTTTTCTACTGCCCAATCTACCGCACTTTGTATGCTTTTAGAGCTTCTCAAGTCAAGTTTAAATGCCTCAAGTCCTTCATCTTGCAATCTTTTGACATCTTTTTCATATCTGCAAGTTGCCAAAACTCTATATCCATCTTTTTGTAGCTCTTTTGCACAAAAGTAGCCGATACCTGTTGAACATCCTGTTATTAAAATATTTTTCATTAAAAATTATACCATAGAAATCTACAAGTTTAGAGAAGAGGTCTCTAGTTGCCATTTTTGTATGATTTATTTTACCTCAAAACTTTCATCAGGCTTCATCTCTATTATCTTCCAAGGAAGTCCTTGCTTGTTTAGCTCCTCCATAAAGGGCTTTGCATCAAAGTTCTCCATATTGAAGACCCCCTTGCCTTGCCACTTCCCTTCAAGTATCATCTTAGCTCCTATCATCGAGGGAACTCCAGTAGTGTAGCTTACTGCTTGAGCAGCAGTCTCAGCAAAGCACTCTTGATGGTCACAAATGTTGTAGATATATACTTTTTTTCTTTTTCCATCTTTTATGCCCTCTATCACACAACCTATATTGGTCTGCCCTACTGTTCGCTCCCCAAGACTCGCTGGGTCTGGCAGAAGTTTTGCTAGCAATTCTATAGGAACTACTTTTACACCATTTACTTCCACCTCATCAATCCTAAGCATACCTACATTCTCAAGGCACTTTAGGTGGGTCAGATAGCTCTCTCCAAAAGTCATAAAAAATCTTATCCGCTTCAAGCCTTTGATATTTTGAACTAAACTCTCCATCTCTTCATGATAAAGCAGATAACTATCCCTCACACCAATCTGTGGATAATCCCACTTCATCATATACTCCATCGGCTTAGTCTCATACCATAATCCCTCTTGCCAATAACGCCCATTTGAGCTTACTTCTCTTAGATTTATCTCTGGGTTAAAGTTAGTCGCAAAAGCGTATCCATGGTCTCCATCATTGCAATCAAGTATATCTATATAGTGAATCTCATCAAAGAGGTATTGATCGGCATAAGCACAAAAAACATTGGTCACACCAGGGTCAAACCCACTCCCAAGCAGTGCCATAATCCCAGCCTTTTTAAAATCCTCATCTTTTGCCCACTGCTCCTTATACTCAAACTTGGCAGTATCAGGATGCTCGTAGTTTGCAGTATCGAGATAATCCACACCCGTTTGCACGCAAGCCTCCATGATAGTCAAATCCTGATAAGGAAGAGCGATATTCATAACCAAGTCTGGCTTGACCTCTTCTATCAATGCAACAAGCTCAGGTATATTGTCTGCATCTACCCTAGCAGTCTGAATCTCTACATGTAAAGCCTCTTTTACCTCTCTAGCTATCATATCACACTTTGATTTTGTGCGACTTGCTAAAAATATCTCAGAAAAAACATCGCTATTCATCGCACATTTTTTGGTCGCAACTCTACTTACTCCACCTGCTCCGATTATTAAAACTCTACTCATGATTCAAAAAATTCTTTCATATTTACACTCTGACTCAAACACTCTATAAACATATCATCACCAAGCTCTTCATCGTTGATGCCATAACACTTCTCATACTCATACTTGCTCTCTTTGAGCAAAAACTTATCTATAGTTCTTGCAAGTGGATCAACTATAAAGTAGTTTAGCACCCCTGCACTCTCGTATAACTCTTTTTTGCTGCCTTTATCTTTGTAAGCAGTTGAAGGCGAAAGCACCTCAAAGATAGCACAAGGAAGCTCTTTCTCTTCACAAAAAAGCATAACATCTGGCTGAACGACATTGATTGTTTTATCAATCTCTATCTTCAAATCAAACGGAGCAATACGAGGCAAAAAATTGCTTTTTTTCTGCATCTGTTTTAGTTTGTAAAATATACTACCCACTATATCTTGATGCTTAGCACTAACCCCACTCATGAGATATATATCTCCCCAGATAAGCTCATATCTTTCATTATCAGGTGTAGTTTTATCTATCTCTAGATACTCTTCATAGCTATAATCTTCAAGTTTTCTTGCTTCCATAAATTATCTCCTTATTCT
>CAYOWG010000178.1:0-2311 GCA_964407605.1 uncultured Sulfurospirillum sp.
CCCTTTGCTACAAGCTCATTGACAACTTTTGGATTTGCTTTGCCCCCTGTAGCTTTTAACGCTTGTCCAACAAAAAAGCCTAAAAGCTTGGTGTTACCTGCTCTAAACTTGGCAACATTATCTGGATTTTTTGCGATTATATCATCAACGATAGGCTTTAGTTTTGCAGGGTCACTTATCTGTATAAGCCCTTTGTCTTTGACTATCTGCTCTGGATTTTTACCAGTTTTTACCATCTCTTCAAAGAGTTGCTTAGAAATCTTGTTGGATATAGTCCCATCACTGACCATCTTGACAAGCTGGGCTATCTGCTTGGCAGTAAATCTTAACTCGCTTGCCTTCTTAAGCTCTCTTGCTACTTCATTGGCTACTATATTGGCTATACTTACTGGGCTATTAAGAACCAAAAGTGCCTCTTTGAAAAAATCTGAGAGCTGTTCATCACGAGCTAGGATATTGGATATCTCGCTGTTAAGTCCAAGCACTTTTGTATATCTGTCAAAAAGCACCTGTTGAGCCTCACTCATAGGTGTTATCTCACCATCTACATGTAGCTTCTTAATCTTTATTTTACTAGGTTTTTTCTTTTTAGCCCAAGACCCTTTTAGTCCAACTATCTTATTGAACACTGGATTTTCTTCACTGTAGTCGATAGGGTCTGCATAAAAATACCCCTGTCTTTCAAACTGAAACCTCTCATCAGGCTTTTGTGTAATCACGGCTGGCTCTATAAAAGCATCTTCTATAATCCTTAAAGAGTTTGGATTTATATCTTCCACACCTTGGGGAGCTTCCGCTAAAAACAGTCTATCATATAGCCTTATTTCAGCTCTTTTAGCACTCTTCGCACACACCCATTGGATTGCACTTTTGACTTTAATCCCACTTGTATCTGAACCACTTTTTGACTCAGGATGATAGTGAACTTTTATCTCTATGATATCTCCGCTATCGTCTTTTACAAGCTCTTTAAAAGTTATGATATATGCGTGTTTTAGTCTGACTGACTGCTCTGGCGTAAGACGAAAATAGTCCTTTGGGGGATTTTCCATAAAGTCATCTCGCTCTATATAAATCTCTCTTGAAAAAGGTAGTTTTCTTGAGCCCTCTTTGGGAACATCGTGAGGAAAGTACGAAGCATCAATCTCCTCATAGCCATCATAGTTTTCAATTACAACTTTTATAGGGTCAAGCACACACATAACACGAGGTACTTTTGGGTTCAAATCATCTCGTATACAAAACTCAAGCTGAGCAATATCAACCATAGAGTTTGCTTTTGCTATGCCAATCTGCTCACAAAAGTTTAAAATAGACTCAGCAGTATAACCCCTTCTTCTATATCCTGCTATTGTAGGCAAACGAGGGTCATCCCAACCATCAACCTGCCCCCCTTCAACCAACTCAAAAAGCTTTCTCTTGCTCATAATAGTATAGCTGATGCCAAGACGAGCAAACTCGTACTGATACGGACGAGGGGTCTTAAGTCCAAGTGTATCAAGCACCCAGTTATATATATCACGGTTGTTTTCAAACTCCAGCGTACAGATAGAGTGAGAAACCCCCTCAATATAATCAGACAAACAGTGAGCAAAGTCATACATAGGGTAGATGCACCACTCATCGCCTGTTCTGAAGTGATGTGCATGCCTAATGCGATACAAAAGTGGATCTCTCATCTTCATGTTGGCTGCACTCATATCTATCTTTGCTCTTAGGACATGCTCGCCATCTTTAAACTCTCCACTCCTCATCCTCTCAAAAAGCTCCAAGTTCTCTTCGATACTTCGCTGGGCATACTTGCTTCGTTTTCCTATTTTTGTTACGCTTCCACGAAACTCTCTAATCTCATCTTCGCTCAAACTATCAACATAAGCCTTTCCCATCTTGATAAGCTCAACCGCATAAGCGTGTATCTGAGGAAAATAATCCGAAGTAAAATAGACCTTCTTGCCCCAATCAAACCCAAGCCACTCCACTGCATCCCTAAGAGCCTCAACATACTTTGTATCTTCTTTAGTCGGATTTGTATCATCCATCCTAAGATTACAATGCCCCTTATAATCACGAGCAATCCCAAAGTTAATGCAGATAGACTTAGCGTGCCCTATATGAGCAAATCCATTGGGCTCTGGAGGAAATCTAGTGATTATCTCTTTGTACTTGCCAGATTTTAGGTCTTTCTCGACTATAGTTCGTAAAAAATCTTTACTTTCGTTCAACTTGTTATCCTGAGTTTTTCTACATTATATCTATATTTTGGTTAAATTTGTTTATGACAAAGAGGCTATGCTTCCACGAAGTGTTTTTT
>CAYOWG010000179.1:0-2307 GCA_964407605.1 uncultured Sulfurospirillum sp.
ACTGTATCTTTCATCCCTCTCAATGGATTAACCATATATAAAATCCTCTATTTGTTTATAAATCTCTTCTATTGTATCGGCTGAATCCACCTCAATATAATCTACATGTAAAGCTTCTAGCGTCTCTCTCATAAGCTTTTGAACATCAAGCAAGTACTCTATGCCTCTCTCTTCAATCTTGTCTTTTTGCTTATCGCTCAATCTTGATGTTATAAGCTCATGACTTGTATTAAAAAGAACAGCTTTATCTGGAAGCCTACCTCCAAGTGCAAACTTGTTTACATGTAGCAAAAAATCCCGTTCAAGTTCAGGATGATTTGCTAGTGCATAAGATATACCAGAAATCAAGCCTCTATCACTAAAAACATACTTGTCTTCAAGTACAGGTTTTACGACTTTTTCATAGTGCTCTGCACGGTCTGCTAGAAAAAGAAAAAGTTCTGCATTTACTCCAAGCTTTTCATCGCTCTCTAAGAGAATCTCACGAAGTTTAAGACCTACTTTCGTGCCGCCTGGCTCTTTTGTAGTAACTATATCTGTGCGTCGTTTTGCAAATAGTTCTATTTGAGTGCTTTTCCCTGTTGTATCAACGCCTTCAAATATTATGTACATATTCGTCGACTTCTTTTGGTATGAGATGTGATATTTTTCCGTTGTGCCTGAGTATATCTCTGACCACAGTAGAGCTTATAAAGGCATTTTCAAGACTAGGCATTAGATACATCGTATCAATATTTTTATCTAGTGATGCATTTGCATATCCCATTTGTAACTCATACTCAAAATCACTCACAACACGAAGACCTCTTATAATTGTTTGAGCGCCATTCTCTTTAGCACACTCTACAAGAAGGGTACTAAAGGAGACAATCTCCAAATTTTTAATATTAACAGTTGAAAGCTTCATTATCTCAACTCTTTGCTTCAGTGAAAACATAGGTTTTTTTATTTCTGATTGAGCAATGGCTACATAAACTTTATCAAAAATAGCACAGGCTCGTTTGATTATATCAATATGTCCATTGGTAGTAGGGTCAAATGTCCCTGGATAAATCGCTACTTTTTTACTCATCCTTTCCACCTTTTAAACAGTTTATGTTCAATTCCTAGTAAATCAAACCACTTTCCAATAAAAAAATCTTCCATATCTTTAAGCTTTTTTATATCAGCATAATAAGCATTTGTAGGAGGAGCTATAATCACTCCTAGTCTGGAAAGCTTTAGCATATTTTCAAGTGCTATTGTTGAGTACGGCATCTCTCTTGGAGCTAGTAAAAGCGTTCTGTTTTCCTTAAGCATAACAGATGCAGTCCTAGTAAGCAGATTGTCCGCAACTCCGCAACTTATCTTTGCAAGAGTGTTCATGCTGCAAGGTATAACAACCATCGCATCACACCTAAATGAGCCAGAAGCTGTAACCGCCCCTATGTCTTTATAATCTAATATAGTTTTGTTTTGCTCTTTTTTTAGCACTATCTTGGCACTTTCAGAGAGTATAACAAAAGTCTCTATACTCTTTGGTAGTTTTTTTATAAATCTCTTAGCAAGATGGGCTCCACTTGCTCCACTTATCCCTATTATTAGTCTTTTCATTTTAATCCAATATTATCGCTCTATTTTTTGATACAAGTTTTGCTCTAAAGATTTTACCTTTATCAGTTTTAATCTTCGCTATATCGCCGACATTAGTATCTTTTAGTAGCGTTGCTTTTATATCTAAAACAAGCACACCATCTTTTATGAAAGCTCGTATATCTGTCCCCCTCAAAACATCTTTTTTATGCTTAAATCTATTCATAGTCAAGATTGAACCTTCTCTAATATAGCTCTTTGTTATAAGTTTTTCTGGCATAGTACATGTAATGACTTTTGAGGGCAGTTTATCGAGCTTAACTAACACTTTTTCATAATCACTGCTATGTAAAATTTTATCGTTATAGAGTTTATGCTTAGCTTTAAAAACATAAACGTAAGCATCAATCTCAAATCTAAGATGAATATTTTTTTCTCTATTTTCAGTTTTTAAAATCGCCCTAAAAGAGCCTTTACTTTTTCTTAGTTGATTATCTCTTAGCTCTATTTTTATAAACTTATACTTATTAAAATCAGCCGAAAGAGGAGAAGTGGAGCTAATCACTGGCATATCAGCATCTAAACAAGGGTACTGCTTTTTAAACTCAACAAGAACAGCTTTTGAGATGATATCTTTTTGGCTTGCAAATGAAAGTGTAGTTATAAGTAAAAAAAGAAGTATGGAGCGGGAAACGAGGTTCGAACTCGCGACCCCGACCTTGGCAAGGTCGTGCT
>CAYOWG010000180.1:0-2281 GCA_964407605.1 uncultured Sulfurospirillum sp.
AGATAAGCCACAAGATACTTTCGACTCATATCATAATGCTCTCTAAAAGAGGCGATATCTACAAAGCCTTTAGTTTTTATAATCTCTCTAAGCCGAATCATAATCGTACTTAGGTTTTCACTCGTTACAAAAAGATTGTGAGCGAGTCGCACTACTTTTTTTGCTTTTGTGAGCCTTTTTAGTGCATCATCCCCCATCTTTCTATCTATATCAAGCTCATCATATATGTTATAAGGAGCAGTTGGCATATAGCCCTCTTTTTGCAAGATTGAGTGCATTTTTTCTTCTATGACTTTGTCTATATTGCTCACATCTATATTTGGATTTTTATAGATACCTTCTTTGAACTCAAGCTTTCCGCTTTTTACTATATCTTTTAAAACATCACTTAAAAGGGCCTTGCTTGCCCATTTGATTTTAAGAGCAAGAGAGTTTGCGGAGAGTAGAGCGTACTCATTTTTCTCGTAGATTGCATTTATCTTATCTTTTAACTCATTTTTGATTTCGATTGGATAAAGAACTAAACCCCTTTCATCTACAAATATATCTTCCATCTCGTGAGCTACCTTGAGAGCCTCGTCGTGGTTTATCCCAAATCTCTGATTTGATGAAATAAGCCCAAACCCTCTTTTGTGAGAGCTTACAAGTATCTCAAATGCTTTTTTAAAATCATCTACTTTTAGAGCCTCCAAGAGTGGCATTTTTATCTTTTTCTTGATTGGATCATTGATAGGATTTAAAACCCTACCTCCACCGATAGTCCTACCGCTAGAACAGAGTATAAAAGGCTCATTGTGAACTAAAAATATCTTTTTATCAAAGATAAGTTTTGCAAAACCACCAGAAGTCTCAGTTTCATCTCCATAGAGTAGCACTTTTGTTTCTACCTGTTTAGTTCCTATAAAAAGTATAACTTTTGTGTTGTGCTTTACTTTTTGATTTGAGATTCCCTCAATCCAAACATCAACAGACTCAAAGCCTCTTATAAACCCTTTTTTACAAAGAAGAGTTCCTTTTTTAAGAGCCACTTTTGCATTTTGTAGATTTATAGCAGTTCTTTGAGAGCTTAGTGCCACATCTGTATCTTTATCGTGAACTTGTAGATTTCTAACAATTATCTCTTTGCCAAGCTCAGGAGCAAACACTTTCTCGCCCACCTTTATAGCCCCATCAAGCACAGTCCCTGTTACAACAGTCCCAACTCCAGCGAGTGAAAAAGAGCGGTCTATATAGTATCTAAAAAGCCCATTACTAGGCTTTTTGATAACAGGAATAGAAAAAAGCTCATCTCTTAGCTTTTGGATAGAATCAAGCTCATATATACTAACAGGAACGATAGCTTTAAGCCCAAGATGAGAAAAATTATTGAAGTACTCTTTTATCTCAACTTTTCGCTCCTCTATCTTCTCTTTATCAACCAAATCACTCTTAGTCAAAGCAACGATGATACTCTTTACATGTAGAAGATTTAAAATCTCCAAATGCTCATTGGTCTGAGGCATAACCCCTTCACAAGCATCGATAACAACCATAGCCGCATCAAAGCCAAAAGCCCCTGCTATCATGTTCTTCAAAAGCTTCTCATGCCCAGGAACATCTATAAAAGCTACATTTGTATCTTCGTTTACTAGATTTGAAAAGCTAAGGTTTATAGTTATCCCTCGCCTTTTTTCCTCTTCTAAATCATCCCCAGCAAATCCAGTCAAAGCTTCGATGAGTGCTGTTTTCCCGTGATCTACATGCCCTGCGGTTCCTACGATTATGTGTTTCATTTAACTATCTCTTTTATGCTTTCTATTATCTTATCCTCAAACTCAGGAAGTATGCTTCTAAAATCAAGTAAAAACATATCCCTTTCTATGCGTCCTATTATACTTGCTTTTCTAAACTCCCTCTCAAGCTCACTCGCTTTTCCCTCTACATGTAAAGCTACTGTTGGAAACTCTCTGTTTGGTAGAGTGCCTCCTCCCATCACTGTTTTACTTTTTACAACTTTTGTGTTTTTTACTCTTTTTTGTATGCTTGAAGCTCTTACATATAGCGACTCTTCGCTTTGAAAAAGCATCCATAGAGTTGGTATGTTTTTATAATCTTCTCTTAAGTAAGCTTTTATAGTCTCTTCGAGTATGCTTAGTGTTATTTTATCTACTCTTAGCATTCTTAAAAGCTGGTTTTTCTTAAGTTTTTCTATGAGCTCTTTTTTTCCTGCGATTATCCCAGCTTGAACGCTTCCAAAAAGCTTGTCTCCACTAAAGCTTATAAGCGATGGATTATCTTTTAA
>CAYOWG010000181.1:0-2281 GCA_964407605.1 uncultured Sulfurospirillum sp.
GCTTAAAGGATATAGATGTGGTATTTCATCTTTCTGCTTTGGTGCATCAGATGGGTGGTGCGAGCGAGGAAGAGTATGAGCGAGTCAATGTCACGCAGACTGTGGAGCTGGCTAAAAAAGCAAAAGAAAGTGGTGTGAGGCAGTTTGTCTTTATGAGTACAGTAAAGGTGTATGGGGAGGAGAATGATGTGCCATACACTGAGATGACTACATGTAAACCAGAAGATGCCTATGGAAAGAGTAAGCTAAAAGCTGAAAATGAACTCAAAAAACTTGAAAGTGATGACTTTAAAATTTCAATAGTGCGAACGCCCATCGTCTATGGCTATGGCGTGAAGGCAAATATAAAAAATCTCATCTCTTTGGTAAAAAAAGTTCCTGTGTTACCATTTGGCAAGATTAAGAACAAACGAAGTATGGTCTATGTCGGTAATCTTTGTTTCATTGTCGATGCCATCATACAGCAGCAAAAGCGAGGAGTGTTTTTAGCGGCTGATATGGAAGCACTCTCGACAACGAGACTTATCGAGCTTATAGCAGATGCTTTGGGTAAAAAGGTGTATCTGCTGCGAGTGCCATTTTTTGAGAGTTTGTTGAAGTTGGTAAAGCCATCATTTCATAAGAGACTTTATGAAAGTTTGGAAGTTGATAATAGCAAGACTAAAGAGATGTTAAATCTCAACAATCCTTATAGTGCAGAAGACGGGATAAAGCTAATGATTAGGGGTGAATTTTAAATGTTCAATTGTTTCATAAAGTAAAAGAAAAAATAGCAAATGAAAAGTATGGAAACTAAAAATGATAGTAAATTTTATAATTGCGGTTTAAAAGCGTACACAACAACTGAAATTTTGGAAAAAGATTAAGATGCTTATAGCTTAATTATGTTATAATGTACATTAAAATGTAATGAAATGACATGCAAGTAGTAAGTATAACAGAAGCTAGAAATAATTTTAAATCTATATTTGATAGTGTTTATTTGGATAATGATGAAGTAATAGTTCACCGCAAAGGGAAAGAAAATATAGTTATGATATCTTTTGATGAATATAACTCAATGAAAGAGACAAATTATCTTTTAAGCTCACCAGCTAATAAAGCAAATTTATTAGCATCTTTAACAGATTTAAGGAATGGCAAAGGATTTGAAAAAGATCTGCTAGAATGAAATTAATTTGGAGTGATAGGTCTTGGGAAGAATATGTTGATTGGCAGAATAAAGATAAAAAGTTATTAAAAAAAATAAATAGTTTAATCAAAGATATAAAAAGAGATCCTTTTGATGGAGTTGTAAAACCAGAACAACTTAAGCATGAATTATCAGGATGTTGGTCACGAAGAATTTTAGATGAACATAGATTGGTTTATGATGTTAGTGACTATACTATAGGAATAGTATCTTGCAAGTATCATTATTAGTATGATTTATATAGTATTACTGTTGTTATCTTTTATACTTACTTACATCATTAAAAACTACTACATCAAAAATACTTTAGTCGATGAGATAAACGAGAGAAGTTCTCATAGTGTCCCTACCCCTCATGGTGGTGGGATTGCCATAGCTATCACTTGGTTTGCTGGACTTATTTATTTGTATTTGACTGATGTTATAGATACACAACTTTTTTATGCTTTGATGCTTGGAATTATCATATCTGTTGTTAGTTTTTTTGATGATATATATGAACTTAGTGCAAAGGTGCGTTTACTTGCTCAATCCCTTGTATCTTTTGGTGGGCTTTACTTTCTTGGTGGGCTTGGCAGTTTAGATTTTGGTTTATTTAGCATTGATAACCAACTAGTTACAAATCTGTTTGCTTTTTTACTTATAGTTTGGTTTATCAATCTTTATAATTTTCTTGATGGCATCAACGGCTATGCAGGGAGTGAGGCACTCTTTTTAGCCCTAGCTGGATTTGTGCTCTTTGGAGGTGCTCATTTTCTTGTGCTTGCCGTAGCTGTTCTTGGTTTCTTGTACTGGAACTTTGGAAATGCTAAGATATTTATGGGAGATGTTGGCAGTACACTTTTGGGGTACAGTGTAGCTATATTTACACTTTACTATGCAAATCAAGAACCAACAAATCTATGGATATGGATAGTCTTGTTTGGTCTATTTTGGTTTGATGCTACGCTAACTCTCATAAGACGAAAGCTAAATGGCGAACAGTTAAGCAAAGCACACAAAAAACACGCCTATCAAAGACTAAACCAAAGCGGATGGAGCCACTTTAAAGTTACTAACTACTCTATAGTGATAAATATAATTTTATTT
>CAYOWG010000182.1:0-2274 GCA_964407605.1 uncultured Sulfurospirillum sp.
AGTCAAAAGAATAGGTTTTAGCCTATGACTTGCAAATTCTATCAACTCCTCTTTTGTTTTGCTTTTTCTTATAAAATTTAACATCAACAAGGTGTCATTCATAACAATTCCAACAAGCCCAACAAAACCTAGTAGAGAGGAAAATGCTAAGCTCAACCCAAGCAAGAAGTGACCTACTAGAACACCAAGTAGAGAGAGTGGAATTACGCTAAGTGAAAACAATGAGAGTTTTAATGAGTTGAAAAACCAAGTCAACATCATAAGAATTCCAAAGAGTGTAATTATAAAACTTTTTGTTATATCTCTTTTTATATCCTCATTTTTACCAGCCTCTCCTTTGAGCGTTATTTTTATACCACTATCTCTTATGTTTTTCATTATTGGAGCAATCTCTTTATAGAATTTACCTGTTGATACTCTATCTTTGTCCATGTTTGCACTTACGCTAAAAACTCTATTTAAATCATCTTTTCTTATACTAGTCAATTTTTTTATATATGATATTTTAGCTATCTCATCGAGTCTAACTTTCGTGTTAGCATTAGGCACGCTTATCAACAGTGATTTGAAGTTTTCTACTCTATTTTTTTGAGAAATTGCAACTTTTAAATCTACTTGATCCCCTTGAATATTGGTTATTTTTGAGATTTTTTCAGTTTTTAGATATCCTTTTAGCTTTGTAGTTAAACTTTTTTGTGTGAATCCCAATTCTCTGCCATAACTGTTTATGTCTAGCTCTAAAATCGTATCATCATACCTCATGTCGTCTTTTATATTATAAATTCCATCTATACTCATCATCTTAGATTTTAAAGCCTCTATCGCTTTTTTTATTTTTTTGTCGCTACGATGTGTAAAGGAGATAAATATATCACTTTGAACTACTCCTGTTTGAGGAATTTTCATGTTTATACTCATGGGTTTTTTGTATTCTTTTAGCCATATTTCCAACTCTTCTCTTATTTTTTTGGCAGATTTTTTTCTGCTTCTTGGAGTATCTTTGTCTGATCCAAAAAGTTGAAAATATGGATTTATCTCGCGATTAAAGTAGTTTTGGGCAATTTTTGGTTTCAAATTTACGGTAATTGTAAAAAAGTTATTTCCTTTTTCATGAGATCCTCTTCCATCACTCTTCATGCCGATTGTGGTATGTATAGATGAGTATTCACTCGAATCAAGATTTTTAAGCAGTATTTTTTCTATAGGCTTTATGGCTTTACTTGTGTATGTTAAAGAGTTATGCTCTGCCTCTCCTGTTATCTGGATACTCATAGCGTCAAACTCTGGGAAAAGTGTAAACTCAGAATTCTTTATCATCACAAAAGATAAAGTTATAGAAAAAAAGACCAGCAATGATACAAATAGATACTTATAGTTGATGCATGCCCCTAGTACTTTTTTGTAAGAGACTCTTAGCTTTGACCATAGAAGTTCTCTAAGAGAGTGCTTATGTTCATCTTTTTTTCTTGTCAAAAGCTTATAGTGTAGTGGCAGAAAAGCAAAACTCTCTAAAAAAGAGCTGACTATCAAAATAACCACTACAATAGGTATTATTTTGATAAATATCCCAAGACCCCCGCCAAGAAACATAAGCGGCATAAATGCTATGACAGTAGTTAGCAGTGCTACAAAAAGTGTTGGCATAACCTCATAAGTACCATCTACACATGCCTCTTTAATGCTTTTCCCAAGAAGTCTATGCCTATGGATATTTTCACTAACAACTATTGCTTCATCAACCAAAAATCCTAAGCTTAAAAGTACACCTAAAAGAGATAGCGTATTTAGTCCACCGCCAGAAAAATCCAAGCCTATAACACCAAAAGCTAGGCTTACAGGAATACCAACAAGAACAATCAAGGAGACTCTAAAAGAGACAAAAATCCAAATCGCAAAAAAGAGAAGAATAAGACCTATTATGACATTGGAGCTAATCACATTGAGTCTAGCTTTTATCCAAAAAGAGCTATCGCTCAACACCTTTAGACTCAAACTTGGATTTTTTTGTTGATATTTTACTAAAATCTCCCTTATCTCCCGTGAGAGTTTTAAGCTATCGCCTTTTTGAGCTTTTTTTACCATAAGAATAATAGACTTTTTGCCATCAGTTCGTGTACTCATAGAGTGCTTCTCGTGATGGTAAGCTACTTTTGCAATATCTTTTACATGTAGAAGTTTCTGGTTTATCTTTATCTGTAAGTTTTCAATCTTTTTTTTGCTTAGCTTGGTAGTTCGTGTGTTAATAAAATACTGATCCCTATCAGACTTTATCTT
>CAYOWG010000183.1:0-2233 GCA_964407605.1 uncultured Sulfurospirillum sp.
CAAAGCTCTCTTTTATGTCTCTGCTTGGGTCGCTTCCGTCATACAGAGTCCTAAAAGAGACTAGCGAGCTCTCCTTTGCATGTAGGAGTTTTTTTATAGAGAAGTCTATGTTTTGGGATATGTTCTTTTTTTGATTTGATTTGATTTCTATGAGATTTAAAAAGAGTTGTTCAAACTTCTTTTTAATTAGGTCTATCTCTTTTTCGTAGATAGATATTTTGGACTCAAAAGAGTGAGAGATAAATATCTTTTTTAGTGATTCTATCTGTTCTTGTTTGTTGTATATAAATCTCTTCGTATGAGAACTCATAGCTTCTCTCATCTCATCAAGTCGCATAAGCATCTCTGTTGAGTCTGGCAGTATCATCTCCATCGCTGCACTTGGTGTTGGAGCTCTGAGGTCGGCTACAAAGTCGCTTATGACATAGTCTATCTCGTGACCTACTGCACTGACTACTGGCGTGTTGGCAGAGTGGATTGCGTCTGCAACGACTTCTTCATTGAATCCCCATAAATCCTCAATGCTTCCACCGCCTCGCCCTATCAGTATAACATCAGCACTTAAAGCATCTGCTTTTTTTATGCTTGAAGCTATGTTTTGCTCACAACCCTCGCCTTGGACTACTGTATCTACTACTGTAATCTTGACAAGTGCCCAGCGTTTTGAAGCAACTCTAAGCATATCTTGTAGGGCTGCCCCTGTGTCACTTGTGACTATAGCGATATGCTTTATGACTTTTGGGATTGGTTTTTTGTTATCAAAATACCCCTTTACATGTAGAGCTTTTTTGAGCTGTTCATACGCCAAAGCTAAAGCTCCCTCACCAGCTGGCTCAACCCTAGTACAGTTTATCTGATAGTTTCCTCTTGGAGCATAAACACTAACAGAGCCATGAAGTACGACCGCCATACCCTCTTCTAAGCGGAACTTCATCTTCATGTTGTTTCCGCGAAACATCACGCAAGATATAGAAGAGTTTTTATCTTTTAGAGTAAAGTAGAGATGCCCTGAGCCGTGATAAGTGACGCGAGAGACCTCTCCCTCGACGCTTACATGTAAAAATGTAGTCTCTAGTAGAGATTTTATCTGATTGTTTAGGCTTGAAACACTAAGAGCGGTCATTATCTTTTTTTGGCTATTACTAGAGTGGATATATCAAGCGAGAAACTCTTCACAAACTCTGTTGTAAATCCAGCATCATCAAGCTCACTTTTAAGCATATCTGAAGTCAAAAACCCCTCTATGGAGTTTGGAAGATACTCATAAGCCTCTTTGTTTTTAGAGATAAATCCACCAAGCTTTGGAAGGATTTTGTTCATATATAAGTCCTTAATGCCAAAAAACTTGCCCTTTTTATCATCTTTTGTAAACTCAAGTATAACAACATATCCACCTTGCTTTAAAACTCTAGCGAACTCTTTAAAGGCTTTTTCTCTCTCTACTACATTGCGAATTCCGTAAGAGATACTAAGTATATCTGCACTCTCATCTTCAAGAGGGATATTTACTGCATCACTTATAACAAACTCAAAATCAGGAAACTTCTGCTTCCCAACTCCCACCATGCCCTCGCTAGGATCGACTCCCAAAATCTTACCGATTTTACGACCACTCTTATCTGCTACTTTTTTCCAATAGTCCATCATGTCGCCCGTTCCACAAGCAACATCTACTATCAAATCTATATTTTTTCTGTATCTATTGTAAGTCTCATCACAAGCTCGTTTTCGCCATTGTATATCTATACCCATACTCAAAACTCTGTTTGCTTTATCATAAGTGGGAGCGATGTTGTTAAACATCTCTACGATTTTTTGTTGTTTGCCCAAGACTTTTACCTTTTTATATAATAACCAAGATTATACAATAAGTTTATTGAATTTTAAAAGATATTTAAGAAAATACTTATTGCATATAATACTTAAAATTGAAAAAGGATCCTTATGAAAAGCCTCTTGAAATTAGGTTTGCTCCTAACAGTAACTATACTATTGTTCATAGGTTGCAGAACAGCAACTATAAGCAATATCGAAGCAAATAATTTTGCCGTGACAAGCAAGTCTTCTGTGATTCTAGATCGAGTAGCAAAAGAGATTATTGATGCAGGAGTGGGTCTAGGTTGGCAGATGAGAAGAGTAAGTGACGCAGAAATCATAGCTACACTATTCTTAAGAAATCACATGGCTCAAGTTAGCATCCCTTTTACTGCAAAAGAGACTTAATTAAAAAAAC
>CAYOWG010000184.1:0-2232 GCA_964407605.1 uncultured Sulfurospirillum sp.
GAGATATTGAGTTTTTGTATAAAAATATAATCAATATCTATAGCATACTTATCGCGTGCATAGTTTATAATAGCTTTTTTTAGACCCTCTTTTCCTTTTGAAGTGAGTAAGTCTTCAGCAAAAAAGCTTCCGATTACGATATTGAGTGCATCTATGATTTTAAAGTCATAAACTTCAACATCTCTACCCTCAAAGATAAGTGAAGTTTCTATCTGAATCGGTTTTTTAGAGAGTTTAGAAAACAGACTAACTTCAAAATTCTCTACATGTAGAGTCTCATTTGCTTGTAAAAATGCCAAACAAAACATAAGAACAAATACTATCTTAGGCATTGGAATCCAGTATCGAAGCTCCAAGCTCATTTAGTTTCTTATCAATCATCTCAACTGCTCTATCTATAGTCTCATAACTTATATCAGGAAGTTTTCCTCCCCACATCTCTTCAGCCTCTTTAAAGCCTCTTAAGATCCCCTCTCGTCCAGCTTTTAGTTTATCTAAATCATCTCTAGCACCGTTCAAAACAAAGCCAGCTATACGCTCGCTCGTTTGAGTAATCCCAAAAAATCCATCTTCACTCACAAGCTCTTTAGCCTCTGCTTGAGAAAGCTCAGCTATCGGTTTTTCACCATAACCTATATCGGCAAGACTTAGCATATCAGCCTGTCTGCTTGTCTCAACTCTTGATTCACTTGCGATTTGCTTCTGATACTCTATCAAGTATTGATTTGAGATATCTTTAGCTGATAAGCTTTTTGAATCTTCTGTTTTTTTCTCTATATTTTTTGCCATATCCTGATATACATTCGACATCAGCGAGTTATCTATGTTCATTTTATATCCTTTATAAGTATATCATCAAAAAAGAGTATCTTCTTCAATCCTATCGACTTTGCTGTTTTCATAAAAATCTTTTACTTTTTGTGAAACCCGTATACACTTTTTAAGATGATTTGTAAAGTTGTTGGAGCTATAATCCAAAAGCAATTTTTTAGGGTCTTTTGCTCGACTGATTGCCACATAAAACTGGCTCTTTTCAAAGATGTTGTCTATATTGCAAACAAGAGAGTCTATGCTCATACCTTGCGACTTGTGTATAGTTATAGCATAAGCAAGCTTCAAAGGAAACTGCTCTAGGGTTATCAAGGGTTTCTCTTCTATCTTTTTATTTAGAGTTATGCTCTCGCTCAAAGTATATTCTGCCCTCTTTACTTTTACTTCCATACCGTTGTGTTTTTCTACTATAACCTCTTCTTCATCAAGCCTGATTACTACTCCTCTTTCACCATTATAGTATGAACCCCATCTGTTTGTACAAAAAAGTATATTAGCTCCGACTTTTAGAGTAAGTTCACTTGGCACGGGAAGATTCTTTTTCCAACTCTCAATCCTCTTTACATGTAGAGATTTAAGATGTACTTTCTCTTTTGCTTTAAGCATAACTGGCTCACTCTCAAGCTCTTCAAGCCTTTGCAGATTAACCATATCAGCCTCTTTGTTTCTACCATAAAGAACAGTAGGATTTTCATCTCTTACATGTAGATGCTCTCTAAGCCCCTCAAGATAATGCCCCACTTCGTTATCAAGCTCCCCTCTTCTAATGCGATTTAGTATATGAAAAAACTCCTCATCTTGAGTTCTTTTAGTGCGAGTTAGCTCAACCACATAAGGCTTAAAAAAGTCCCAAGCATCACTCTCAAAAGCAAACTCACGATTTCCAAACAACGAATCATCTCTTTGCACTCTTGCTCTTACTGGAGGAAGCTGAAAAAAATCCCCAACAAAAAGCAACCTCCCTTCATATCCGCCACTCCTAATCCTATAAAGTATCATCTCCATCAAATCAGCACTAACCATAGAAATCTCATCAATGATAAGCAAATCACAAGCATAAAGTATCTTATTGAGCTCTTTTACTCTATTTTTAGTATATTTATCATGCTTCTTCATCTCTTCAAGATTAGCAGAAATCCCAAAACAAAAAAAGCTATGCACTGTATGCCCATTGATATTGACAGCTGACACCCCAGTACTACCCAAAACAACAACTTGCTTGGCATCTTTTCGCAAATCACTTATAAGTTCAGTAGTCAAGTAACTCTTACCCACTCCGCCGCCACCAGTAAGCAGTATGTTTTTATCTTCGAGTAGTTTTTTAATTTTTTCTAATAGTTTCAATAAAAATCCTAATTTTTAGATATTATATCATTTATGAAACAACTAATACTAGCAATT
>CAYOWG010000185.1:0-2195 GCA_964407605.1 uncultured Sulfurospirillum sp.
TATAACTTCTATCTTCTGAATTTCGTGCGAAGTTCTAAATCCATCAAAAAAGTGCATAAAAGGAACGCGCCCCTTTATAGCTGATAGATGAGCAATACCTGCTAAATCCATAACTTCTTGAACTGAGCCACTTGCAAGCATCGCATATCCAGTTTGGCGAGCAGCATAAATATCTTGGTGGTCACCAAAGATAGATAGTGCGTGAGTTGCTAGAGTTCTAGCACTTACATGTATTACGCTTGGAAGCAGTTGCCCTGCCATCTTGTACATATTTGGTATCTTTAGTAGCAGTCCTTGAGATGCTGTATAGGTTGTTGTTAATGCTCCTGCTTGAAGTGAGCCATGAACTGTTCCAGCGGCTCCTGCTTCACTTTGTAGCTCAACTACTTTTACAGGCATACCAAAGATATTTTTCCTGCCTTGTGCTGCCCATATCTCTGTAAAGTCTGCCATAGCTGATGATGGTGTTATAGGATAAATTCCAGCAACTTCGGTAAATGCATAAGATGCATGTGCTGCAGCTTCGTTACCGTCCATAGTTTTCATAACTTTTGTCATATTTTATTTCCCTTACTGTTTATCATTAAGTCCATAATACTGTTTAACGATTAAATACGAGTTGAAACAGAAAAGAAACAATATTTTTTTAGCTTAATGTAATATTATAATAATAAAATATTATAAAAGTAGGGCTTGAGAACTTATGAATTTATCTGCTTATAAGGTTTACAGCGTCAAATGAGTTATCAACGATAAATTTTGTATGCTTTATTAAATCATCTCTTTTTCCATACCCACACAATACTCCTACTGATTTTACACCAGCACTCGTTGCGGAGTTTAAATCCAAGATAGTATCTCCAATCATCCAAGTTGATTCATAAGAGGCATCTAAGGATTTGATAGCTTTATGAATGGGTTCTGGGTGAGGTTTTGGGTGCTGAACACAATCGCGCCCTATAAGTACATCAAAATGATGCATAATCTCCATGTACTCAAGCAGCTCTTTAGAGTAGATAGATGTTTTTGTTGTGACTATGCCAAGCTTGGCAAATCTAGCTGCTTCTTCTATGGCTTCACGAGCAAGCGGCAAAAGTGTTGTTTTTAAGCCTGAAATCATACGATAATGCTCTTTATAAGCATCTATATAGTGTTGAATATCACCTCTTGCACCAAGCTTATTAAACATAATATCAAGCGGGTAACCTATCAAGGACTTTATATCTTCAGCCTCAGGAGTAGCCTCTCCAAATGCCTCATAAGCAACTTCAAAACTCTCCAAAATTGCATCCGTAGAGTCGATGAGAGTCCCATCTAAATCAAAAAGTATTGTCACGATATAGCCCCTTACATGTAAAGGGGCTATTATACACTATTTTTTTGTATGCATATCCACTTGAGGGTACGGAATTGAGATTCCTTTTTCATCAAAAGTGAGTTTTACTTTCTCGATAGTATCAAAGTGAACAGCCCAGTAATCTAGAGTATTTACCCAAAATCTTACCGTAAAATTTACACTACTATCAGCAAGTTCTCCAACTCCCACAAATGGAGCAGGATCAGCTAAAACTCGCTCATCACTTGCTCCTATATCTTCAAGAGTCTTCTTTGCAAGTTTTAAATCATCGTCATAGCCTATGCCAAAAACTAAATCTACTCTTCTTGTAGCTTTTTTAGAGTAGTTTGTGATGTTTCCGCCAACAATATTACTATTTGGGATGAGTATAAACTTGTTGCTTAGCGTTTTTAGGTTTGTTGTAAAAAGACTGATCTCTTCAACCCGTTCCTGTCTCTCCTGCAACTGTAACAAAGTCACCAACTTTAAAAGGTCTGAAAAATATAAGCAAAACTCCAGCACCTATGTTGGCAAAAGTGTCTTTAAATGCAAGACCTATTGCCAAGCCAGCTGCACCAAGCATAGCTAAAAATGATGTTGTATTCACTCCCAATTGACTAAGTGCGGACATAACCACAAATGCCAAAAGTATCACATATAGCACTTTTGATAAAAACTTACCTAGTGTCTCATCTACTTTTGACTTTGTCATCATCTTAAGAACAAATGATGAAGCAAACCCAGCCAACCACTTTCCAATGACAAATATAGCAATTGCCGCCAATACTCTAAAACCGTATAACACTACATAAGACATCACCAAGCTAGAGCTCTCTTCCATTGTATATCTTTTTTATTT
>CAYOWG010000186.1:0-2157 GCA_964407605.1 uncultured Sulfurospirillum sp.
ACAACTGATACAGCTATAGGAATTACATACTTTACTGAAAAATACCATAAAGAAAAAACAGTATCACTCATATATTCTTTGAGCATACCATAAACTTTTTCACGAGATAAAATATGTCCCACAAAAATAGCTACAACTATCCCGCCAAGAGGTAGCAATATAGAAGAGCTTACAAAATCCAATATATCAAAAGCTCCTTTGCCTCCAAATGTCACATATGATGCGTACTCTTTTACATTTGATAAAAGTGCCATGGTTCCTAGTATATAAGTGGCAATTCCTATTATAAATAGTGATTTAACTCTTGAATAGCTAAATTTATTTGTTAGGTAAAGTATAGTTGGCTCGATTATGGAGATCGCTGAAGTGATACCAGCAAAACCCAATGCAAGAAAAAAAGCTAAGCTAAATATATTGCCTAGACTTCCAAACTCAAAAAATACAGGAGGAAGTGATATGAAAACCAAACCTGGGCCTGCACTTGGTTCAGCTCCAGCATTGAACAAAAATGAAAATATAACAAGGCCTGCTATGATAGCGATTGCAGTATCTATAAAAGCAACACTTATCGATGCCCTTAAAACATTTGACTCTTTTGGCAAGGAAGCAGCGTAAGTCATGATAGTACCCATACCTAGCGAGAGTGTGAAAAATGCATGTCCAACTGCTTGAAGAGCTGTTGTATTTGTTACTTTAGACCAATCTGGAAGGAAAAGAAAGCTTAAAGCCTGGGAAAGACCATCTAGCGTCATTGCGTAGAAAAACAGTGCTAAAAGTATAAGTATCAGAAGTGGCATCAAAATCAAATTGACCTTCTCGATACCTTTTTTTATACCCCTTGCTACTATAAAAATTGTTATAAAAAATGCGATATTAAAATAGATAAATTGAGATAATGCATCTGTTGTGACCATACCACCAAAAGCATCGCCAGCTTCTTTTACAGAGCTTGGCAGACTAGTTACTGATATGACTACATATTTGATTATCCATCCGATTACAACCGTATAAAAAGAGAGTATAAGCACACCAGTAAATATCATAAAACCAGCATACTTCCATATATAGCTATTTTTAGGAGCTAGTGTCTCAAAAGTCGTAACAGCATCACTTCTACTCTCTTTTCCAAGAATAACTTCAGCGATAAAAAGCGAAAGCCCTATAAGTGTTATAGTTAGCAGATAGATAAGCACAAATGCCCCGCCACCATTCTCGCCAGTCATATATGGAAACTTCCATATATTACCAAGTCCAACAGCACTACCAGCAGCTGCCAATATAAAACCAATCCTACTAAATCTAGCTATATTCATACAAACATATCCTTATGTATTGAGTTGAGAACTCATAAATTAAAGTGATTACTTTAGCATAATTAATATAAAATTTGGGAATTATTTAAAAGAAAAGAAGGTAGCTTTTTAAAGCTACCCTTGATGATTACTTCTCTAAGGCGATCATATTTTTTAAATATGTATATTCAGAGATTTTTGTCCACTCTCTTGCTTTTTTCAAAAACTCTCTTTGAGATTCTATGATCTCTTTTGTAAGACCTCCTCTCTCTTCTAATTTTGCTATAAGCTTATCATTGGCAGCTTTCATTGCTCTAAGAACAGGCATCGGAAACTCTTTTACTACGATATTTGGGTAATCAGTTTTCATTTTTTCCCAAGCTTCAGAGCTAGCCGTATAATTTTCAGCATACATATCTTTTGCTACTGCTTTCATAGCAACCTCAACAATTACTTGTAAGTCTTTAGGCAACTTATCAAATGCTTTTTTGTTTACTAAAAATTGTGTTTCAGCCCCTGGTTCATGCCATCCTGCATAGTAGTATGGAGCAACTTTATGAAATCCCATCTTTATATCCATACCAGGCCCAACCCACTCTAGTGCATCGATTGTGCCTCTTTCTAATGCAGTATAAAGCTCTCCTGGAGGAAGATTTGTGACTGCAACACCAAGTTCAGCCATAATTTCCCCTGCAAATCCAGGGATTCTCATCTTAAGGCCCTTTAGGTCATCAACACTCTTAATCTCTTTTCTAAACCATCCACCCATCTGAACACCAGTGTTTCCACCAGGGAATGAGTACATCTTGTGTTTAGCATATACCTTTTGCATAAGCTCCAATCCACCACCATGGTAAAACCATGC
>CAYOWG010000187.1:0-2127 GCA_964407605.1 uncultured Sulfurospirillum sp.
GCAACAACTATCTTAGAGTAAAAGACTTTTTGAGCTCTACGGAGATTTTAAAAACCTATGCTATTAGCCGACTTATGCTAGACAATATTCCCCATATAAAAGCCTATTGGGCAACATCAACTATAAATCTAGCACTTATAGCACTAGAGTTTGGAGCAGACGATTTAGACGGAACAATAGAAAAAGAGGCAATTCAATCAGCTGCAGGGGCAAAAAGTGCAGATGGTATGAATATAAAAGATTTTATAGACTTGATAACCACAAGTGGATTTGTTCCAGTTGAGAGAGATAGTATATACAATGAGTTAAAAACATATTAAGGAGTGAATTTGAATTTATTTAGGCTTAAAGAGCATAACACGGATGTGAAAACAGAGTTTAGGGCTGGTTTTACGACATTTTTGACGATGATGTATATCGTTCCTGTTAACGCTATCATTATGAGTAAAACAGGTATGGATTTTGGGGCATTGATTACGGCGACCGCACTAATCACGATTTTCTCAACCATACTCAATGGGCTTTGGTCAAACACTCCAATAGCCATGAGTGTTGGTATGGGGCTAAATGCTTACTTTACATTTGGCTTGGTTTTAGGCATGGGCATTCCTTGGCAAACTGCATTAGGTGTTATATTTATATCTGGTGTGCTGTTTCTAGCTCTCTCTTTTACGCAGTTTAGAGTTTGGATAGTTAAAAGTGTTCCGCATGATTTAAGAAGAGCCATTAGTGCTGGTATTGGTGTTTTTATCGCTTTTATTGGACTAAAAAGTATGGGCATGGTTGTAAACAACGATGCTGTTCTTGTTGGTCTTGGAGATTTTAAAAGTCCATCAGTTCTTCTAGGTGTGCTTGGTCTCATCTTGGTATTTGGTCTTTCTGCTTGGAAAGTTAAAGGTGCTTTTATAATCGCAGTTATCATTGCTTCCATCGTTGGATGGGTATCTGGAGTCGCTCCATATCCTACGGACTTTTTAGCTATGCCAGCGTCTATCGCTCCGATTGCGTTTGAGCTAGATATAGTTTCTGCTTTCACGCTAGCTTTACTACCTGTGATAATAGCCTTTTTGATAACAGACTTGTTTGATTCACTTGGAACTTTAGCAGGTGTTGGTTATAGAGCTGGTATCTTCAAAGAAGAGGGCAAAGAGCTTCAAAAAACACTAGAAGTTGATGCAGCAGCTACTGTTGGTGGTGCTCTTTTGGGAGTTTCAACCACAACTAGCTTTATAGAGAGTGCGAGTGGAGTTGAAGAGGGCGGAAGAACTGGTCTTACGGCAGTTGTAACAGGGCTTTGTTTTATTTTGACCCTTTTTATGATGCCGCTCTTCCAAGCAATCCCGCCAAATGCTATCTATCCTATACTTGTTATGGTTGGTGTATTGATGTTTAGTGAGCTTGCTCACATCAACTTTAAAGATATGGCGATCAGCGTTTCGACATTTTTGATTGTCATTATGATGCCTTTGACTTTTTCTATCGCAAATGGACTTGCTTTTGGATTTATCGCTTATCTTGTTGTGAAGCTCATAAGTGGAGAGTTTAAAGATATCAATCTTGGTATTATATTTTTAGCAGGCATAAGTTTGACTATATTTTTAGTGCATTAAAGGAAGAGTTAGTGAGATATTATAGCTACGATGAGTTTAAGATTGATGTAAATATGTTGGCTAAAGAGCTGAAAGTATATGAGCCAGATGTTATCTTGGCAGTAGCAAGAGGGGGAATGACACTAGGTCATTTCCTCGCCGAAGCACTAGAGATGAGAGATTTGTACTCTATAAACTCGATTCACTACGAAGAGACTAGAAAGCTTGACACCATTGATATCTTCAATATGCCTGATCTTAGTAAGGCAACAAAAGTAGTTATCGTTGATGACATCATAGATAGTGGCGAGACTATAATAGAGCTTAAAAAAGTTTTACTAGAAAAGTATCCAAATCTGGACTTAAAAGTAGCTGCCATCTATTACAAAGAAAAAGCACTTCTAAGACCAGATTTTTCTGCTAGAGAAGCGACAGAGTGGATAGAGTTCTTTTGGGATTTTCAGATAGATAAACTGTAGATTTATGCTATAATTCTCACACTAAAGGATTGTAGTATATGATATTGATGATAGATAAT
>CAYOWG010000188.1:0-2116 GCA_964407605.1 uncultured Sulfurospirillum sp.
CTCCATCGAAATCTCTTTTTCGTCTATATTTTTTACTTTAAAATCATAAATTGTCATTTTTTTCCTTTGCTATCCAATAGCTTGTGAAGCAGTATCTCTTCTATGTTTCTTCTTGAGTCTAGTACTGCCATTATATAAACTGTATCATTTCCAATCTTGTATATAACTCTCCAAGACGAAGCAATCACTTCTCTAAAGAGAGTAATGCCCTCACTTTGAAGCTCAGGTACAATTCTGCCATTTAGAGGGAAAAAGTTACTCGAATCTGCTTTTTCTCTTATGGATAGATAAATCTCTCTTGCTTTGCTTGGACTTTCTCTCTTGACATAGGTCACAATAGCTAAAAGGTCATCTTTGGCATTTGTGGTCCACTTGATTTTGTAGGTTTTACTCATCTTCAAGAAGTTTTTCTACAGAGCTAAAAACATCTTCTTGGCTATGGGTATTTCCGTCCTTGATATCCTCTTCTGCAAAAGAGAGAAGCTTTAAGATAGATATAGCATTTTTCATCTCTTCATAGCTTTTTGGGTCTTGTATGACTGCTCTTGCCTCGCCGTTTTGTGTTATTATCATCGGTCTATGAGTTTCGTTGATATGTTTTAGCACATCAGCTGCTCTATTTTTCAAATAAGTAACAGGTTTTATGTCATTTGTAATTTGCATAGCGTACTCCTTCAGTCTTTTAATGGTACCATATAAGGACTGAATTTACAAGAGCTTATAAATTTCGCTAGAATAATCAGATGAATTACATAGGCTCTAAAAAACATCTTCTTAGCTTCATAGAAACAACTATAAAAAATGAAGTCGGCTTGCTTGATGATAAAGTATTTTGTGATCTGTTTGCTGGGACTGGAGTTGTAGGGGCATACTTCAAGGATAAAGTTAAAAAAGTCATAGCCAACGACATTGAGCCTTATGCTTTTGTTTTGATTTACAATAAGATAAAAAACTCCTGCTTGTATGACTTGGATGAGTTAAGCTACAAACCAAAAGAGGGCTTTATCTACGAAAACTATACTCAAAAGCGTCGCTACTTCTCAAAAAACAATGCAAAAAAGATAGATGGTATTCGTGAAGCTATCTCTACATGTAAGGATAAAAACAAGTACTATTTTTACCTAGCATCTTTGCTTTTTTCGGCTGATAGAGTGGCAAATACTACGGGAGTTTATGGCTCTTACTTAAAAGAGTTGAAGTTTATGGCAAAGAGTGACATGCAGTTTTTACCTCACGCTTACGAGCCAAGCACTAAAAAACATGAAGTCTATAACCAAGATGCCAACGAACTTATCAAAAATATAGAAGGAGATATCCTCTATCTCGATCCTCCTTACAATCACAGACAATACGGACTAAACTATCACATCTTAAACACAATCACAAACAACAAAATCTTTGAGCCACGAGGAAAAAGCGGTTTTGATGAGTATATCCGCTCTGATTATTGTAAAATTACTAAGGTCGAAGAGGCTTTTGAAGAGCTCATAAAAGAAGCAAGATTCAAATATATATTTTTAAGCTACTCAAATGACGGGATTTTGGATAAAATATCAATCGAAAAAATCATGAGCAGATACGGAAAGTATAGCTCTAAAGAGTTCAAACACTCAAGATATAGAGTCAGTCAAAAATCAAAAAAAGGGCATGTAATAGAGTATCTACATGTAGTGAAAAAAGATGGAATGTAGCTATTTTGGAGTCTGTGGGAGCTGTAAGAACTATGAGCTAAGCTATGATGCTCAAGTTTTGAAAAAACAGAGGTATATAAAAGAGCTTTTTGAGCCTCTAGATGTAGAGAGTTTTGAGACATTTGTGTCGCCTCAACAGCACTATAGAAACCGTGCTGAGTTTAGAGTTTGGCACGATGATGAAGGTATGCATTATGCTATGAATCAAGCTCAAAAGAAGAGGGTGGTTTTGGTTGAGTCTTGCCCAAAAGTCGTAGAGAAAATCGCTAGTTTGATGAGCCCTTTAAAAAAGCTTATAGAAGAAGATGAGATACTCAAGTATAGACTTTTTTCAATAGAGTTTTTATCTTCAAGCACAAAGGTTTTAGTCTCCTTGCTTTATCACAAAAAGATAGATGAGAGTTGGGATATACATGCAAAAAAGC
>CAYOWG010000189.1:0-2059 GCA_964407605.1 uncultured Sulfurospirillum sp.
CTCTTGAGCTGATTTACAGTCTGCAACATCTCATCACTTGTTGTAATAGCTTTTGAGTTAGCCTCATAAGCCCTTTGACCTGTAATCAAGTCCGTCATCTCTTCAACTAGCTGAACATTACTCATCTCAACAAACTTTTGTCTTGTTTGCCCGATACCATCAAGTCCTGGAGTTCCTGTTATGACATCCCCCGAAGCTGAAGTATTTAGGAAGTTATTGTCACCCAAAGAGTGAAGACCTGCTGGATTTATGAAGTTGGCTAGTTCTATCTGACCTATATCAGTCATCTCAGTCTGGCCTGCTTGAAGAACGGATATAGTCCCATCGGTTCCTATAGAAATCTGAGTAGCATCTTCTGGAACATTGACCTCAGGAATCATCCTATAGCCATCAGAGTTGACTATACTTCCCTCACCGTCTAGCTTAAATGAGCCGTTTCTTGTGTAGGCTGTCGTGCCATCAGGAAGTTGGATTTGAAAAAAACCATTTCCTGTTATCGCCATATCCAAATCATTGCCCGTTTGCTTGAAGTTACCCTGCGTGAACTGTTTAGCGATGGCAGTTGGACGAACACCAAGCCCTACTTCTATGCCTGTAGGAGACATAGTGGTTGCACTTGTAGAAGTTCCTGCGTACTCCATAGTCTGATACATCAAGTCTGCAAACTCTGCTCTTTGTTTCTTATATCCAATAGTATTGACATTTGAAATATTGTTTGAAGTAGCATCTATCTGCGTCTGCTGTGCAATCATGCCCGTTGCTGCTGTATATAACGACCGTATCATCTTGCTATCCCCTTTTTATCGAACAAGTCCGAGAAAAATTCCTCGCTACTGTTGCACGAAGTATGAACTTTTGTATATTTCATTTTATAATCCTTATGCTCTTGTTTGTGCTAGTTTATTTATAGCATCATTGTTTAAATCATTCATATGTGAAGTCATCACTTTTTGATACATCTGCACCATTCTGTGAGCTTCAATCAAGCCTACCATCTCGCTAACTGGATTTATGTTACTCATCTCCAAAAAACCTTGAGCAACAACATCTGCATTTTGCAAATCTTTTATATCTGCAATATCATCAAATCTAAACAGATTTGAGCCCTCTTTTGTTAGAGATTTTATATCATCACTTTGGGCTATAAAAAGTTTTCCTAGAGGTATCTGACCTTCACTAAATCCTTCTGCAAGGCTTCCAGAGTATATGTTGCCTGTTTTATCGACTGTAAAAGTGCTGCTTGGTTCTACTTGTATATATTGTCTATTTTGAAAAAAGTTAGCTGGAAGAACTGGATAGCCCTCTTTGGTTGAAAGCACGCCGTCGCTATTGATAACAAATGAACCATTTTGTGTTAGTCTTACTCCTTGTGGAGTCTCAACCATAAAAAAAGCATCTGCTCTTTTTAGTGCAAAATCAAGCTGATTGCCTGTTGCTTTGAGTCCACCTTGCTTGAACTCTATATACTGCTCACTCACTTGAGGAACTCTATCTATAGAAGCATTTAGGAATTTAGCAGCCTCTTTTGTGTGATTTTTTATGGGCATTTCTTCTTGAAATTCTTGAAAAATCCTCTTAAAATCGCCTATAACAACATCATCTCTCTTAAAACCAACTGTATTTACATTGGCTAGGTTGTTTGAGATGACATCAAGTCTATTAAACTGTGTTACCATAGCCCCTGTAGTAGTGTAATATCCATTTTGCATTGCTTTAGTCCATTAAGTTTTTATATACTAAAGCAACTAGTGTTCCAATAAAACTAGCCTATTTGTTTAAATTTTACACATAATGGATTGTGGTCTGAAAGCTTATGATTTTTATGTACATTATGCCCAAGTAGCTCCAAATCTCTATAAAGTATAAAATCCAAATGATTCCCCATAAAAGACTTTACTTTATCTGCTTGATTGAACGGAACTGCTTTTAGGGATAATCTTTCTTTTATTTCGTCAAGTTTCTGCATGCGTTTTTTATTCCATGTGTTAAAATCACCTGCAATTATGATAGGCCCCTTATGGTCTTTAGCAAGTGCCACAAAACGCTCTAACTCCTTACT
>CAYOWG010000190.1:0-1997 GCA_964407605.1 uncultured Sulfurospirillum sp.
GGATGAAAAGTTGCAAAACAAGAGTAGTAATAGTATAGTCATAGTTAGTGAAAATGGTATGAAAGATGTAGAAAAATCTGAAATCGCTATTTTGCTCTCAGAGCTATTTCGGTGGCAACGCACTTGGAGAGATAATGACATAGAAGAGTATCTTGATTTTTATGATAAAGATTTCAAGAGATATGATGGCATGAGTAGAAAAGACTTTTCAAAAAGAAAGAGAAATTTATTTTTAAGAAATCAAAAAAAAGAGATAGTTTTTAGCAATATAAATATATCACCCTATCCAGATGAGAGTGGCAAAAGGCTATTTAAAATAGCTTTTCATCAAAAGTTTACCACTAAGACATATAAGTTTAGAGGCAGTAAAGAGCTTTTTGTTGAGCTAATTGGCGATAGTTTTAAAATAATTACAGAGAGGTAGATATGCTAGATAAAGATATGGTAGCACAAGAGTTATCAAAACTGATAGATATAAGGACAGATTTTTTAAAGTATTTAGACGATAGTATTCCTAAGAAAAGCAATAATATCGAATATGATTTTAGTAGCGCACCAACACTAGATGCCAAAAAAGTAAATGAGCATTTTTTCAAACTAGATTATCAAGCAAGAAAGCTAAGAGGTTTTTTAGTAAAAGAGCTAGATATAAAGTTAGACTAATGGCTTATATCGAGATTTCAAAAGAGAACTATAGGCACAACATAGAGTACTTGGCAAAAAAAGCTGGTGGAAAAGAAAAGCTTATGGTTGTTTTGAAAGACAATGCTTATGGACACGACTTGGAGATAATGGCTAAACTCTCTTGTGGCTTTGGCATCAAAAAATCTGCTGTAAAAACTCTTGTTGAAGCAAAAAAGATAAATTTTTTATTTGAAGAGATTTTGATTTTGGCTGACCATTCTCCTTTGGAGCTTCAAGATGAGAACATATCTTATGCTGTCCACTCACTGGAAGGACTAAGAGAGTTTCCCAAGAAAAGTTCTGTACATATAAACATAGATTCAGGTATGCATAGAAATGGCATAAAAGAGGATGAGATAGAAGAAGCCTTTGAGGTAGTAGCAAAAAATAATTTGCTACTTAATGGTATCTTTACGCACTTTAGAAGTGCTGATGAGTTAAGTAGCGAGATATATTGGCAAAACAAAAACTTTGATAAAGCCAAAACAAAGGTGAAAAAACTTGTTTCTCGTTATGGCTTAGATATGCCAAAGTTTCACTCTTGTAACTCCGCTTCACTACTTAGAAGAAATACCACGCTAGAAGACGATTTTGCAAGATGCGGTATAGCAACTTATGGATATACTCATCTACATCGTAGTTTTGGAAATTTTGACTTGAGACCAGTCATGGCACTTTGGGCTGAAAAACTGAGCTCAAGAAATCTAAAAAAAGGAGACAAGGTTGGTTATGGTGGCAAATATGAGCTTCTAGAGAACTCAAAAGTTTCAACTTATGATATTGGCTACGGGGATGGTTTTTTTAGGCATGATGGCTTAACCGAACTTGTTTTAGAGGGAAAAGTTTTGTGCGGGAGAGTCTCCATGGATAGCCTGTCTTTTTTGGGAGATGATAGAAGTGTTTGTTTGTTTAAAGATGCACGCTATCTTGCAAAAAAGTTTAATACTATCACTTATGATGTGACCACTAAGTTATCTTCACAAATTAGAAAAGTTGTCATTTAGGCCATTATTTTAATCTCTATAGAGCTTTCATCTTTTGATATTGCCACATTGAGAGCATTTTCAGCTCTTCTTCTAAACGATCCTATAGTATCTTTAGGAAAAAAGGAGGTGATTCCATAGCTACATGTAACTTTTCCTACTTTTGAAAATTTATGTTCTTTTAATTGCCTATTTAGCCTATTGGCAAAACTCTTTGTAGCTCTGAAGCCTATATTAGGTGCAACTATTACAAATACAGTATCTGACCATTTTCCGAGCATATCAGTCTCTCTAATATTTTTTTTAAAAAAAGAGGCAAGCTCTTTTTTT
>CAYOWG010000191.1:0-1992 GCA_964407605.1 uncultured Sulfurospirillum sp.
ATGCAAAATATCACTTCAATAAAAAAAGCAAAAAACAGAACTCCACTGACAGTTATCACTGCCTATGATGCTCTTTTTGCTTCAATGTTCAACAAAAAAATAGATATGATTTTAGTAGGAGATAGCCTCAATATGAGCTTCAATAATGCAAAAGATACCCTAAGTGCCTCACTAGAAGTGATGATATATCACACAAATGCTGTCTGTAAGGGTGCTCCAGATACATTTGTGATCTGCGATATGCCTTTTGCAACTTATACTGATGAAAAGATGGCACTCAAAAATGCTTCGAGAGTTTATCAAGAAACCGCTGCAAATGCCGTAAAGATAGAGGGTGGAGCTGAGCGAGCTAGCATCATCAAAGCTCTTACGAGCAACTCTATCGCGGTTGTTGGGCATATCGGTCTTATGCCCCAATATGTTAGAAGTGAGGGTGGATATAAAGTGCGAGGCAAAAGTGAAGAAGATACTCTAAAACTAATTGAAGACGCAAAAGCAGTTGAAAGAGCTGGCGCATTTTGCCTAGTCATAGAGAGCGTAAAAGCAGATGCCACAAAAAGAATCACCGAAGCAATCTCAATCCCGACCATAGGCATTGGGGCAGGAAGTGACACAGACGGACAAGTGCTTGTTTGGAGTGATATGTTTGGATTTTTTAAAGAGTTTCAGCCTAAGTTTGTCAAAAAGTATATAGATGGTGCAAAAATCATCGAAAATGCTCTCGATGAGTACATAAAAGATGTGCAAAACAGAAGCTTTCCAGCTCAAAAGCATACTTACTAATGGAACGCATAGTAGAGATAGACAAGGTCAGTTTTGAGAGTGATTATGAAGTCTCTTTACGCCCTACGACTTGGAAAGATTATATCGGTCAAGAGAAGATAAAGAAAAATTTACAAGTTTTTATCCAGGCTTCAAAAAAACGAGAAGAGGCACTCGACCATGTTCTCTTTTTTGGACCTCCAGGACTTGGCAAGACTACTCTAGCGCACATCATAGCAAACGAGATGGAAGCCAATGTCAAGATGACAGCAGCTCCCATGATAGAAAAAAGTGGCGATTTAGCTGCTATTTTGACCAATCTTGAAGAGGGAGATATACTTTTTATAGATGAGATTCATAGGCTCTCACCTGCTATAGAGGAGATTCTCTATCCCGCTATGGAGGACTTTAGACTAGATATCATCATAGGAAGCGGACCAGCGGCTCAAACCATCAAGATTGACCTACCAAGATTTACACTCATAGGAGCAACCACAAGAGCTGGCATGATAAGCTCACCTCTAAGAGATAGATTTGGCATGCACTTTAGGTTGCAGTTCTACAACAAAGAGGAGCTTGGAGAGATAATCACAAAAGCCTCAAAAAAACTTGAAAAAGATTGTAACAAAGAAGCAGCACTTGAGATAGCAAAACGCTCAAGAGGAACGCCTAGGATAGCCCTTAGACTACTAAAAAGAATCAGAGATTATGCCGATGTTGTAGATGAAAAAACTATCATGCTTAAAAGAGCAAAGTATGGACTTGAAGAGCTTGGAGTAAATGACTTTGGATTTAATGAGCTTGATTTGAAGTTTTTAGAGATATTGATAACTGCCAAAGGAAGACCTATGGGACTTAGCACTATTGCTGCTGCTCTAAGTGAAGACGAGGGAACAGTTGAAGATGTGATTGAGCCCTATTTGCTCGCAAAAGGCTTTATTGAGAGAACCGCAAGAGGTCGCATAGCAACACCAAAATCTTATGAAGTCTTTAGGCTCACTCCTTCAAATCAAAATGCAGGACTATTTAATGGGCAGTAGTAAGGTTTTTTGCTGCTATTTTTCTTCTTGTACTCTATTGGATACTCCGACTTTATGAACCTTTTTTGCTAACTATCACTATAGCCTCTCTTCTCTCTATTGCGACATATAGTATAAATTTGAAACTTGCATTTTTAGTAAAAAACAGAGTCCTTGCAGCACTGCTTTAAACAGTTCTTTTATCAGTTCT
>CAYOWG010000192.1:0-1973 GCA_964407605.1 uncultured Sulfurospirillum sp.
GTGCAAATCAACTAAGTTTATAGAAATTTACCCCTGCTACATCTTTTGTATATAAAAAACCATCTTTCACAAGCCCGTTAAGTAGCTCAATGCTCTGTTTAGAAAAGCTTATCTGTACATCTTCAAGACTTTGGGGTCTTTTGTCTATCATATTTAAAATCTCATCTTTTGTGAAGTCTCTTTTTTCTTCACTATAATCACGCTTGTAGGCTATACTAATAGGAAATGAGCTCAAAATAGAAGATAGTTCTTTAAGTTTTTCTATACTCACACCTTTTACGCTGTATGCTGGTGGTCTATCTATGGTGCTTATGTCTACTCTGTCTGGACTAATGCCCTTTATTACTTCTCTAAGTGCCTCAAATTCGCTTACTTTATCGTTGATGCCTTCTACTACTAAAATCTCTAAAACAAGCTCTTTGCTATACAGTTTTCTAAACTTCTTTATACCATCTATGATATCTTCTACGCGTAAGCCTTTTAGCGGTCTGTCTATCTTCTTAAAACAGCGTTCACTCACGCAATCTAGTGAAAGCTTTACAATGTCAAGCTCTTTTAGTATCTCTCTAGTCACGCCTGATACGGTTGTTGCTCCATTTGATAGTATGAGTAGTTTTGAGCTTTTTTTGATGAGATGTAACTCTTTTATAAGCTCTTTCATATATGGATATAAGGTTGGCTCTCCATTTGCAGTTAGTGTTATAACATCTATCTGCTTATGTTTCAAAAGAGCTTTTTTTACGCCCTCAACGACCTCTTTAACTGAGGGCGGATTTTTGATTGTATCTACTGGTTTTGCTTTTTTTAGCTCACAATAGATACAGTCAAAGTTGCACTGTTTAGTATCTGGACTCAAGTCAATGCCAAGTGATTGTCCAAACCTCCTCGAAGTGATTGGCCCAAATACTACATCGCCCACTGCTATCTCTTAGTTTGAGCTTGTACTTCTTTTATAAAATACTTTACATTTTCTACTGGGATATCTGGCAAAATCCCATGTCCTAGGTTAAATATATGTCTTTTGTTATCCATAGTTTTTACTATCTTCTCAACACCTTTTTTTATCGCTTCTTGAGAGTAGAGTCTTGTTGGCTCCATATTGCCTTGAAGAACATACTTATCGCCAAGCTTCTCTTTGGCAAGTTCTAGTGGCGTTGACCAATCAACCCCAAATACATCAAAATCCCCATCAATTCTATCAAGATAACCACTTATGCCCTTTGGAAACATGATGATAGGTATATGCGGATACTTGGCTTTTAGATGAGCCGAAATCTCTTTCATATAGTCCCAAGAAAACTCAAAATAAGCATCTTCTTCAAGAGCCGCTGCCCATGAATCAAAAATCATAACAGCATCAACGCCACTATCTATCTGATTTGACATATAAATCTTGATAACTTCAGTCACTTTTCTCAAAAGCTTATGCATAAACTCTGGTTGCGAGTATATAAGCTTTTTAACAATCGCATAAGTCTTAGTGCCTTTCCCTTCTATCATATAGGTCGCAAGCGTCCAAGGAGCTCCACAAAAGCCTATGAGAGCTTTATCAGCCGCAAGTTTTCCACGGATAAGACGGATAGCCTCATATACATACTCAAGTCTCTCAGCCGCCTCTTCAACACAAAGTGCGTCTAAATCTTCCATAGTCTTTATAGGCTTAGGAAAGAGTGGGCCCTCGCCCTTTATGAACTTTAGCTCCATTCCCATCTCCATAGGAACAACAAGTATATCACTAAAAAGTATCGCAGCATCTACCCCAAGTATATCCATAGGCTGAAGTGTTACTTCACATGCTTTCTGGGGGTCATGACAAAGTGCCAAAAAGTCTCCTGCTTCAGCTCTTACTTTCATATACTCTGGAAGATATCTTCCCGCTTGTCTCATCATCCATACTGGTGTATGCGTTGTCTCTTTTCCAAAACACGCATCTACAAAAATCTGTCCCATATTTATCCTTCCATCTCTATCCA
>CAYOWG010000193.1:0-1924 GCA_964407605.1 uncultured Sulfurospirillum sp.
ATTTGAGTCTGCTTTAACAGGCTTTTTTGCACTAGCTACATCAAAGTTTGTTTTTCCATCTTTCATTTTTTCGATTGCTAAGTTTAGGTTTGATAAAACTACATAATTCACTTTTATCTCTTGGCTCAAAAGAGGCATAAGCTCTACTGCCACTGTAAAACTATCAAAAGTAGCAAAAGCACTTTGACCTGGCACTGCTATGCTAACATCTGCTAGACTTATGCCAATAGGGGAAAAAGAGGTAGATATATCACCTTTTATCTTCAAGTCATAGCCAGAAGCATCTTTTACCGCCTGTTCTATCTTGGGCTTATGCTGATTTAAGTCCATAGTTGCGATAAATATCACTAAACCTACTATGATTAGACCCAAAACAGTCGTCAATTTTTTCATATATCCATCCTGTTTATTATTTTTTCTACAACTCCTAATGGGTCGTTTGAGTTATATATGGGTCGTCCCACCACTATAAAATCTGAAAGTTCTTTTTTTGCAGTTTCCAAGTCTGCCACTCTTTGCTGGTCTCCTGCGTCTTCGCCAAAAGGTCTTATACCAGGAGTCAATGTTAAAAAGTTTTCTCTTGTGCTGTTTTTTATCAATCTACTCTCATAAACCGAACAAACAACACCATTTAAGCCACTCTCATAAGCATCTTTTGCAAACTCTAAAGCCTTTTTATCTATGCTTTGCCCATAAATATTAGCAAATGAAACCTCATCAAAACTCGTCAAAGCAGTCACCGCTAAAACGATGGGCGGCTTCTCAATACCACTTAGTCTATCCATCACCATACTCATCGCTTTTTTCCCACTTGAAGCGTGAACATTGAACATATCTACGCCAAGTTCTGCCATAGACTGTGCGGCATCCGCCATAGTGTTTGGTATATCATAAATCTTCAAATCTAAAAACAGTTTAAAGTCTGGATTGATAGCCTTTAGCTCTTCCAAAAGTGCTTTTCCGTCTCGTATATATGAGCGAAGTCCAACCTTTAGCCAGATATCTTCACTTTTTAGCACTCTTGCTAAGTTCAGATTTTCTCTGCGTGAAGACAAGTCAAGCGCAACGCATAATTTCAAAACTATTTATCCCTATTTTTCATAATCGCATCTAAAACACCATTGATAAACTTTGGACTCGTGTCATTGCAAAGTTTTTTAGAGAGTTCTATCGCTTCATTGATAGCGACTGCATCATCAAGCTTGCTATATAAAATCTCATAAGCTCCAAGCCTTAGTATCGCTCTCTCCAAGTTTCCTATCTCACTTAAATTCCGCTCTTTTAAGTATCTATTTATGACTTCATCTACACTTGGAAGGTTGATTTTGATGCCTTCATAAAGCTCTTTTGCAAAAATAAGCTGATTGTTTCTTATCTTTTTCTCTTCAAAAAGGTCATCTACAAACTTCTCAATACCTTCGTTGCCTATATCACTCGCGTACATAATCCCGACTATAGTCTCTCTGACTTGATGTCTTGTTGCCAATTATAATCCCTTGTAAAGGCTTATCATCTCGATAAGTCCTGTCATAACTTCAAAGCCTTTGTTTCCAGCCTTGCTTCCTGCTCTCTCTATAGCTTGCTCTATAGTATCAGTCGTAAGAACACCAAAAACAACTGGCTTTTGGTACTTCAAAGCACAAGATGCAACTCCCTTAGTAGCCTCAGCCGACACATAATCAAAATGAGGAGTGCTTCCTCTTATGATAGCTCCCACACAACAAACTGCGTCATACTTGCCACTTGCTAAGACCTTATCAAGTGCCAAAGGTATCTCAAATGCCCCTGGAACTAAAATCAAATCAAGGTTTTTGTCATTGCCACCGTGACGCAAAAATGAGTCTTTTGCACCTTCAACTAGCCTATCTGTAATGATATGATTAAATCTTGCATTTATTATGGCTATCTTCTCACTCCCATCAAG
>CAYOWG010000194.1:0-1922 GCA_964407605.1 uncultured Sulfurospirillum sp.
ATTATACATAAAAAATATTAAAAGGTTGATTATCTTAAAATACATAAAAGAAATTATAATATTTGTCGTCATTGTAGTTCTTGCAAGCAATGCTATAAGCATGTACAGAAGCGGTGATTTGAACAAAGCACCCCTACAACTCTCAACAGTCACTTTGTCTGATAACACGCAATACACCATCGACAAATCTAAACCCATACTGATATACTTTTGGGCGACTTGGTGTCCTATATGTAAAGTCATGGGACCAAATATAGAAAAAATATCAGAAGATTTTCAAGTCTTAAGCATAGCAACGCAATCACGAAGCAATCAAGAGATAAAAAGCTACCTTGAAAAATATGGACTAGATTACAAAGTTATAAACGACAAAGATGGCTCACTTACGAATCATATCGGAATCAATATGTTACCAACAACCATCATATATGACGAAAATCAAAATGTTATTTTTAGCGATGTTGGGTACTCAAGCACTTGGAGTTTACGGCTCAAAATGCTATGGGCTAAGTTTTGATTTTTACTACCATAACACTTCTTTTGCCATTTTTCTCAAGCATTTTTATCTCAAAAATATCTTGTAGCTCTTTAAAAATCCCGCCCCATGTTTTATAGTTTCCATACTTTTTGGCATTTACTGAGTTTTGATTTTTTAGATAAGAGCCAACTTCAGCAACATAAGCAAAATCATCATCGCCTCTCTTGTTGCGAATAGCATTTTTAAGTATATTTATCAGCTTTTCATTGTTCATAAGATTGTCTTCAATAACTCTCTTTCCAACCTCTATAAACTCACTACAAGCCTTTTGTAAAACGTTGCTAGTCTTCTCTTCTCCAAATCCAAGAACTTGTATCCCTTGTGATTTTATCTCAGTAACAAGCGGAGTAAAATCACTATCACTAGTTGCTAGTGCAATATAGTCTATTGTCTTGCTCAAAAAGAGTGTTTTCATGATATCAACTGTCATTTTTATATCACTAGCGTTTTTAGTCGTCGTATATGGTGGCTGATGAATCGGCTCCAAAGAGTAATCAAATAGCTTTTTATTCCAACCACCCAAAGATGGATTTGCCCAATCTCCATAAGCTTTACGGATATGCACCTCTCCATAACTTGCAAGCTCTGCGATGATATCTTCGATATGCCTATGGCTTATGTTTTCACAATCTATAAATAGTGCGATTTTGTTGTCTGTGTTCAATTGTTTTCCTTTATCTCTTTAGGGTAGCTCTTAAAGCTATGGGTGTCAGGGTTTTTAGAGGTACCCTTTATACATTATACTTTTAAAAGCTCTAAAAACAAAATAGAGTATCAAAATCTGCAAAACAAAAAGTCCTACATGTAAGTCATAAACTTGCTCTTTTTTGTCACTTACATGCAAATACTCTAAAAGCTTGTAAAAGCCATAAGATACAACCATACCCAAAAGATAACCTTTTTGTTTCATCGCATCCACAAAAGATAAAATAGCCGTTTTTTTTAAGTGCGATAGTCTCCATACGAACAAGATAATTGCCAAGCATAAAGGTAAGCTGATAACCGATATAGATACTAAGAGCAGTCATATAAGAGTAACCAAGAATCAAAAAAGCCAAGACAAAAATCAACACAACAGACTCAACAAAAACAGTTGCATAAAAAAATGCCCTCAGATTCATCAAAACATCATAGTACTTAACCACAAAAAGCATCCCAAGAACCAAAACAATGCCCCCAAGAGAATATATAGAAGGCTCAAGTGGGGTATATAAAACAAATATACTCCCAACACTAACTCCAAAAAAACAGGGAGTTTAGAAACTTGTAGCATATATACGCTCTTAGGTTTAGTTTCATCAAAAACTAGCTTTTACACCAAGATAAAAACTTCTTCTAGCAGTGGCGTACCCATAAACACTCTGGTACTCTTTATCTAGCATAT
>CAYOWG010000195.1:0-1917 GCA_964407605.1 uncultured Sulfurospirillum sp.
AGCTAGCTTCTTGAAGGAGTACAAAATCAATATTTTCTTCTATTATTATATTATGCAAGTAAGATTTAAAGTCAGGGTGTGTTGCATTGTTTTTATGTACATTCCAGCACAATAAACCAAAGTTTTTAGGCACTAAAATATCACGAGAAGATTGACTTGCATGATGATAGATGAGTGAAGGTTCAAACATTATAGTAGAGGGGTAAACACTTTCATCATATTTTCAAATGCTTCTCGAAGTTTAGAGGGGTGCTTGATGCCTCTTGTGCCCTCACGCATCAAAGACTCCATCCATATTTCAAGACTTTCTATAAATTCACTTGAATAGACAAAAGAGACTACTTCATAATTTAGAAAAAGACTACGGTTATCAAAGTTTACTGTTCCTACCATACCTCCCGCACTATCAAAAAGTATTGCTTTTGCATGAAGCATACCACTCTCATAAAGTATTACATCAGCACCTACATCATAAAGCTCGCGTATATAAGGGTTTCTTACCGAATCTACTAGAAAACTATCAGAATTTCTAGGAGTGATAAGCTTAACATCCACTCCCTTGTGCTGGGCGATGACAAGCGCTTGCATGATGTTGTCATCAGGCACAAAATAAGGAGCAACTATCCAAATGCGTTTTTTTGCATTATAAATAGCATTTAAAAGTGCTTCATAAAGAGCATCTGTTTTAATATCTGGACCAGAAGGCACAACTTGGACTAGACTTTGCCCATGATACACCTCATGCTCTTTTAAGTCGTTTTTTTTCTCTTCTTTTGTAGCATATACCCAGTCATTATGAAAAATAGAGCAAAAACTATATACAGCAGGTCCTTTGAGGTAGTAGAGCAAATCTTCCCAACGCTTGGTATTTTGTTCTTTTCCCATATACTCATTTGAGAGATTCATGCCACCACTCAAGAGTGTGTTTTGGTCAAAAAGATAGATTTTACGGTGATTTCTCAAGTTGATATAGTTTAAAAATGGACGCTTTAAGATGGGAGTAAAAAAAGCTACTTCTCCTCCAGCTTCTTTTAGCTCCTTAAAGCCTTTGCGATTTAAAAATGCTCTAAATGAGCCGACCAAGTCCATAAGCAAATGCACCCTAACACCCTCTCTAGCCTTAGCGCTTAAAGCAGATAAAATCTCTTTAGTAGTCTCATCAAACTCAAACACATAAGTGCATATATCAATGCTCTCTTTTGCATTATCTATCTCCTTCATCATTGCATAATAGGCTTGCGTGCCAGAAGTGATCAATACAAGAGTATTGCCTTTTGTAGCTGCAGGGATACCATTTTTTTCAAATAAATTCTGAAAGGCATCATCATAATCTTTTACTACATAATCATTATGTATACTATTTTTATGAAATTGCACATACTCTTTTTGGTGCTTTTTCTCTCTCTTGCGAATACCAATAAGAAAGTAAAGAGGTACAGCGATAAAAGGAAAAATTACGATTGACATCATCCATGACATCATGCTTGTAGGAGATCGTTTCTGATAAAGAATATGACCAATAGCAGTAAAAGTAAGAATACCTCCTAGTAAAATAAGAAAATATGTCAGTAAAAAATATGATGGCGAATAGTGCTCGATAGAGGTTCCTTGCTTTAGATATTGAATATTATATCATAAAGAATGTAGAAGTAAATATGTTATAATAAAAAGATATACATACACAAGATAGAGAGTAATCCTCAACTAAAAAGGTATTTTCCCAAAATGGCACTACATGAAAAACTTGAAAAACTAGCGATTGAATCTAAGAAAAATTATATAACAGTAGAAGATGCTATACACTAACTAGCAGGAAAAGGCAGTCGCTATGGAATTCCTCTGATGATACTATCCCTAATCAATGCCATATCAGTGCCTTCCTTTGGATTAAAATCTATACTTGGTGCATTGGTATCT
>CAYOWG010000196.1:0-1904 GCA_964407605.1 uncultured Sulfurospirillum sp.
TATGGCGCTGTTGCCTTTACTTGCACCTTCTATTATGTCATTATCTTTGAGAACGGTTTTTGCCCCATTTTCACAAAACTCTTTAAAGATACCACAGCCAACAATACCAGCACCTATAACGGCAATGTCAAAGAGCTCTTTTTTGTCAAAGTTTGATGTTTTTTTGTTAAACAAGTCGTTTAAATCTATCTGTTTCAAAGCAAACCTTTTATAAAGTGCAAATTTTTGTTACTATGTTGTTTGTAATTGAGCTTATTGTATAGAAATTAAAGCTATAGCTATATAAAAAGCATTTCTAAAGTCTTGATGTTTTGATTAGGGAGAAGATAAAATGAGTTTTTGGGATAATTTTAAAGATAAAAAAAATTTAATTGCAGCTCACAGAGGAGCTAAGTCTTTGAGGGCAGAAAACACAATGTCAGCCTTTAAAGAGGCACTAGGTAGGAGCGATTTTATAGAACTAGATGTTGGTTTTAGCAAAGATGGGGTTGCTGTAGTTATCCATGATGATACACTAAAGAGAACTTCAAATGTACAAGAGTTTTGTGAGTTTAAAGAACCATATAGCGTTGTGGATTATGATTATAGTGAACTAAAAAAACTAGATTTTGGTTCTTGGTTTAAAGAGGAGCATTCAGAGCATTTACCGACACTTTATGAAGTTCTTAGCTTTTTAAAAACTCACAATTTCCCTGTTAACGTTGAGCTTAAAGATATGAGAGGAACTCTATTTGATAAAGTCATAACTCAAAAAGTAATAGAGATAATCAAAGAAACAGATATGGAGAAACTGACGATTTTGTCCTCTTTTAATCACTACTACATCAAAGAGGCTTACGATATAGCCCCAGATATAACAAGAGCAGCACTAAAGGAGGAAAAGCACCCTGAGAATCTTTTAGAGTATTTACAATTTCTACATGTAGATAGTTATAATATCGAGCATGCAATGGTTGATTTTAAATTAGTAGAAGAGCTTAGAGAGGCAGGTATTTTTGTAAGTGTTTATACGGTAAACGATAAAGATGAAAAGGAAAGACTTTTTAAAAATGGCATAAAATCAATATTTACTGATGTGCTAGAATGAAAAAGATAGCGGCAATTGATGTTGGATTAAAACGCATAGGTCTTGCTATTTGTTTGGGTAGTGATATAGTCACGCCGCAACATGCAATAGTCCGTAAAAACAGAAACCAAGCCGCAAGCGAAGTTGATAGTTTTTTAAAAGAGTGGGAGATAGGTATCTTGGTGGTTGGAGTTCCAAAAGGAGGCTCAAGCCAAGAGGAGATGACAAGACGCATAGAGCATTTTGTATCTCTTTTGGACTTTGATGGAGTGCTTGAGTATCAAGATGAGCATGGTAGCTCGGTTGAAGCCAAGCAGATGATGCAAGGAGTTACAAAGCAAAAAAAAGATGGCAAGATAGACTCTATGGCTGCAAAGATTATCCTAGAAAGGTGGCTTTATAAAGCTCCTCATCAAAAGCAACTATAACACTGTCTTTATACTCTATAACAGGTCTTTTTATGAGCATATTTTCTTTGATAAGCCACTCTTTTTTAGCACTATCGTCCAAGTTTAGCTCTTTTAGTTTTAGCGTTCTGTATTTGCTGCCTTTGTTGTTGAAAAGTTTGTCTATGCTTACTTTTGTTAGCCAATAATTTATGCTTTTTTCATCAATATCAGTTTTTTTGAAATCAACAAATTCAAATTCTATGCTATTTTCATTGAAAAACTTGATAGCTTTTCTTACACTTCCACAGGTCTTTATGCCGTATAGTTTCATCTTCTAACTCCTTGTGATGTATAAGCATCTTTTCTATGTCTTCTATATCAATATATCATTTTGAAATCTGACTTGTAACAATCATGCTATTTTTTAAATTATCTATTATGGTTAAAAA
>CAYOWG010000197.1:0-1896 GCA_964407605.1 uncultured Sulfurospirillum sp.
TTGCCATTATTTCACTTTGTTTAGTATCTCTTTTTAGTTAATCAGAGGGTTCAATCTACTCGTAGCTAAAAAAAGAGACGCTTATATGCGTCTCAATAGTAACCTACATTACTTTTTTTTGCCAAGCATCTCTCTCAAACCACTTAGTATATATCTTGTCATAAACGCCATCATTTTTTACTTGATTTAGGAAGTTATCTAGCCAGTTAAGAAAATCAGGATCACCTTTTCTTATAGCCCAACCTAAAGGCTCATAAGTCAAATCTTCATCTAGGTGTATGATTTTACCAGTTGCTGCTTTTTGTGAATAAAATACAGCATTGTATGGCTTATCATAAACAAAAGCATCAGCTTTTCCATTTAAAACCTCTTGAGCAGCATCAGCCTCAGTCTCAAAAGTTCTTATTTTTGCTTTACTAAACATCTTTCTAGCTGCAATCTCGCCTGTAACACCAAGCTTAGTTACGATTGTATACTCAGGTTTATCAAGCTCTTTCCAAGTTTTGCCAGCATGCTTTTTATCAGCGATGATAGTTTGTCCTACACTTATGTAAGGATTGGCAAAGTTGATTTTTAGGTTTCTCTCTTGAGTGATAGTCATACCGCTCATGATGATATCAAATTTATCAGTTAAAAGTCCAGCGATGATTCCATCCCATGCAGTCGGAACAATCTCAAGCTTAACGCCCATAGCTTTAGCCATAGCCTTAGCCATATCAACATCAAATCCTATGATATTGCCCTTTGTATCTTTCATCTGAAAAGGCATATAACCAGGCTCCATGCCAACTCTTAAAACACCTTTTTGCAAGATTTGGTTAAGTGTTGATTTTTTCCATAGGTTGATGTCATCAGCCATCACCACACTGTTTAGTCCAAGCATCACGATCAATGCAACAAGAATTTTCTTCATATTTTCTCCTTAAGTTTGATTACTTTTTAGTGTATTAACACTTCTTTTAAAAACTGCTGAGCTCTTTGGGTTTTTGGGTTGGTAAAAAACTCTTCAGGGTTGTTTTCCTCAACTATCTCACCCTCGTCCATAAACACAACTCTATCACAAACCTCTTTAGCAAATCCCATCTCGTGTGTTACACAAACTATAGTATAGTTCTCTTTTGCTAGGCTTCTCATAACATCTAAAACTCCACCTATCATCTCAGGGTCAAGTGCTGAAGTTGGCTCGTCAAAAAGTATGATTTGAGGTTTCATAGCAAGCGTTCTAGCTATGGCAACTCTCTGCTTTTGCCCACCACTAAGCTCGCTTGGGTAGCCGTTTGCCTTATGTGCAAGCCCCACTTTTTCTAAAAGCTTGAGTGAGTTTTCATGTGCATCTCGCTTTGAGGAGCCTTTTACTTTCGTTTGTGCTATTGTGATGTTTTCTAGAATTGTCAAGTGAGGAAACAGGTTGAAATGCTGAAAAAGCATCCCAGTTTCTGCTCTAAGTTTATTTAAATCTACTTTTTTATCATAAAGGTCTTTGCCTTCTACGAGTATATCCCCGCTATCTATCTCTTCGAGTCGATTTATGCATCTTATAAGAGTCGATTTTCCACTCCCACTAGGACCGCATACTACAACAATCTCCCCTTTTTTCACGGAAAAATTGATATTTTTAAGTACATGGAAATCTCCAAAATACTTATCTACACTCTTCATGCTGATAATTAGGTCGCCCATTCAATACCTTTTATGTTTACAAGATTAAATTTTATCTAGTATTTGATAAAAGCTTTATAAAAACGGAGTGTTATTCAAATTTTTTATATGAGTGTGTATATCTGAAGCAATTTAGTTGCAACTAGGGATATTTCTACTATCGCTAGCAAATGAATTTAAAAAATTATAAAGATTTCTCTGCTTCTTTTTTGATAAGTTATCTATATCATCAGGAGC
>CAYOWG010000198.1:0-1892 GCA_964407605.1 uncultured Sulfurospirillum sp.
TCAGGCGACCAGCCTCAAGCCATAGAAAAACTAACGGCTTCTATAAAAAAAGGTAACCAATACCAGACTTTAGTAGGTGTTACGGGAAGTGGTAAGACTTTTACGATGGCTCAAATTATCTCTAAACTCCAGATGCCAACTCTCATCATGACTCACAACAAAACTCTTGCAGCTCAACTTTATAGTGAGTTTAAGGGCTTTTTTCCTAAAAATCATGTGGAGTATTTTATAAGCTACTATGATTATTATCAGCCTGAGGCTTACATACCTAGAAGTGATTTATTTATAGAAAAAGATAGCTCTATCAATGAAGAGCTTGAGAGGTTAAGACTCTCGGCTACAACTTCACTTTTGAGCTTTGATGATGTTATCTGTGTTGCTTCAGTATCGGCAAACTACGGGCTTGGCGACCCAAAAGAGTACAAAGAAATGGTTCAAGCGGTTGAAGTTGGGCAGGAGATAAACCAAAAGAGTCTGCTTTTGCAACTTGTGAATATGGGGTACAAGAGAAATGATAGCTTTTTTGATAGGGGTTGTTTTCGAGTGAGTGGCGATGTGGTAGATATACATCCTGCTTATAAGGAAGATGAGGCGGTTAGGATTGAGTTTTTTGGGGATGAAGTTGAGAGTATATACTACTTTGAGACTCTTAGTAACAAAAAGCTTGAGGATTTAAAAAAAGTGGTCATATATGCTACCAATCAGTTTATAGTCGGACAGGCTCGGCTCAAGGGAGCTATGAAGCAGATAGAGGACGAGCTTGACCAAAGGCTTAACTTTTTGCAAAAAGAGGGCAAGTTGGTCGAGTATCAAAGGTTAAAAAGTAGAGTTGAGTTTGATTTGGAGATGATGGAGGCTACTGGGACTTGTAAGGGAGTGGAGAACTACTCTCGTTATCTGACTGGCAAAAAAGAGGGAGAAACGCCCTACTCTATGTTTGATTATTTTGAGGCTATGGGCAAAGAGTATCTTGTTATCGTTGATGAGTCGCATGTGAGCCTTCCGCAGTTTCGTGGGATGTTTGCGGGGGATAGGAGCAGAAAAGAGGTTTTAGTGGAGTATGGATTTCGGCTTCCTAGTGCTTTGGATAATCGTCCTTTGATGTTTGATGAGTTTATAAACAAAGCTTCAAGATACCTCTTTGTTTCAGCAACTCCAAGTCCGCTTGAGATGGAGCTAAGCCAAGACAATGTAGCCGAGCAAATCATACGACCAACGGGACTGCTTGACCCAAAAGTTGAGATACTTGATAGTGAGTTTCAAGTTGAGACTCTTCATGATGAGATTAAAAAAACTGTAGCAAAAAATGAGAGAGTTTTAGTTACAACTTTGACAAAAAAGATGAGCGAGGAGCTTAGTCGTTACTACGCCGAACTTGGTATAAAAGTCAAGTATATGCACTCCGATACTGATGCCATCGAGAGAAACCAAATCATAAGAGCTTTGAGACTTGGGGAGTTTGATGTGCTTATAGGTATCAATCTTCTTAGAGAGGGACTAGACTTGCCTGAAGTCTCTCTAGTGGCTATCTTGGATGCTGATAAAGAGGGGTTTTTGAGGAGCAAAACTAGCTTGGTTCAGACGATAGGAAGAGCTGCAAGAAATCTCAACGGGCGAGTTATCATGTTTGCTAAACGCATAACCGATTCTATGAAGTATGCTATAGAGCTAACCGAAAAAAGAAGAAAACAACAAGACAAATACAACAAAGAAAACGGCATCACTCCTCAATCTACTCTAAGAAAACTAGATAAAAATCTAAAAGTAGAAGATGTTGGGGAGCTTTTTAACAAGATGGACAAAAAAGACAAAATCCCACCAAGCGAAAAGAAAAAAATCCTCAAAGAGATGACAAAAGCTATGCACGAAGCTGCTAAATCTTTGGAGTTTGA
>CAYOWG010000199.1:0-1885 GCA_964407605.1 uncultured Sulfurospirillum sp.
ACCAATATGATAAAATTCTACCAAAAGGATTAATATGAAAAAGATAGAAGTAGAAGGCTCAACAGTAGATTTTTTTGAGAAAGAAGAGGGCGTTTATACATTTAACACAACACAATGCCAACCACCAGAACCGATGGTAAATGCCATGTGCGGACTTCAGCTACTTAAAAAACCAACAGATAGACTAGAGATGATAAATCACAAAACTCCACTAGGGCTTTTTCCAAAAATAGCAGATGATTTTGACTATGAAGTAAGCGATGCCGAAGATGGTATGGTAAAAGTAGTTTTTTCTAAAAAAGAAGATGCAAAAAACAGCACAGACTTCACACAGTCAAGTTGTAGTGGCTAATGGTAAATATTACTAGAGATTTTGCACCGCCATTTAAGCTTATAGCTCCCTATTTTATAATCGGAACGATTTTTTATGTTTTGAGTAACTTTGCTCTTTTTGGGATAGATATAACACAAAGCTCATCTCAGCAGATGTATATCGTGAGCTGGACTCATCTGTTTTTGCTTGGTTTTGTTATGATGATTATCTTTGGGGCAATGGCTCAGCTTATACCTGTTGTGCTAGAGCGAGGGCATTTTAGTGTTGATTTTTACTATATCATCTATCCACTATTGACCATCGGTATCCTCATGATGGTTTATGGCTTTTTATACTCTACTGTCATACTCTCTTTTGGTGGCACGATGGTTTTGATAGCTATGTTTATCTTTTCTTTAGAGACATTTTTGACCTTAAAGGATATAGAGAAGTTTGATATAGTCAGCATAAGTGTTATGTTCTCAAATATCTTTCTAAGTGTCGGAGTTATCATAGGTCTTGTGATGGCTTTGACATTTGCTGGTTTTGTGGTTTCAGATATCACCGCATTGCTTAAAGCTCATGTTTATCTCATCGTAGGAGGTTATATCATGATTACGATTATGTCGTTTTCTTGTATACTCATACCTATGTTTGGACTCTCTCACGGCTTTTCAAAAACACCTCTACATGTAGCTATCTGGATGCAGAGCTTTGCTGTAACTGTTGTGTTTTTATCGTCATTTGTTGATATCGAGTTTTTAAGTAAGACAGGGTATTTTTTTAGTTTTTTATCTGTTTTTATATACTTTTATCTCATATATACCATAGATAAAACAAGAGCCAGAAAGAAAAATGATATGTACATCATATCTCTATTTATCGGTTTTATATTTCTTCTTCTCTCTGCTGTGTTTGGTGGATTGTATATCTTTTTGGGCGATGAGAGATATGCTTTGCTTTGTGGTTGGTTGCTTTTTGTGGGCTTCTTTGGCTTTTTGATATCTGGACACCTTTACAAAATAGTTCCTTTTTTAGTCTGGTACGAGAGATTTGCACCACTAGTAGGAAAGAAAAAAGTACCTATGCTAGGAGATATGGTTCCAGAAAAAAGTGCAAACTTACAAATCTACCTAAGTGCAATTGGTATAGTTTTTTACTCTTTTGTTATATATTTTCAGTATAATTACTTACAACTTGCGGCGGCTTCTTTACTCAGTATCGGAAGTCTAATTTTGTTTTATAACTTGATATTTATGATAAGGTTTAGATAATGTACACCAAAGAAGAGATTTTCAAAGCAGTAGCAACAGTAATGGATCCAGAAGTAGGCTTCAACCTAGTTGAACTAGGGCTTATTTATGACGCAGAGTGCGACCAAGAGGGAAATGTAGAAGTTACTATGACCCTCTCAACAAAAGCCTGCCCACTTCATCAGCTCATCATCCAGTGGGTAGAAGAGGCGGTCTTAAGAGAACTGCCAAATGCTCAAAATGCAAAGGTAACAGTAGTATGGGAGCCAGTTTGGAACATAACTATGGCAAGTGATGAAGTCAAAGATAAGCTTGAAGG
>CAYOWG010000200.1:0-1878 GCA_964407605.1 uncultured Sulfurospirillum sp.
ATTTTATATTCACTAAACGAGTCACTTATATCCACAAGCTTTGGTTTTGAAAAATAAAGATGGCAAATATTTAGATTTTTTATATCACTACTCCGTTATAAGTATCAGTATAATATCAAAAATAATATCAATTTAAAATAAATTGCTATACAATACAGATAAAGGATATATAACTATGCAATACCTATCGATACAAGGCAATCAAAAACTAAAAGGCTCTGTGAGCATCTCTGGAGCAAAAAATTCTGCTCTTCCTCTTTTGGCTTCTACCCTTCTTTCTAAAAACAAGATAACAATCACAAATGTACCAAAAGTTACAGATGTGAAGACTCTTCTAACTCTTCTTGTCAACCTAGGTGCCACTTCAAGCAACGAAAATGACTTAGTAGAGATAGACACGACAACAGTAAATTCAGCTTGTGCAAACTATGATATAGTAAGAAAGATGAGAGCCTCTATACTTACTCTAGGACCTCTACTGGCTCGTTTTGGGCATTGTGAAGTCTCTTTACCAGGGGGTTGTGCGATAGGTCAGCGACCTATTGACTTGCACCTTAAAGCACTAGAGCAGATGGGTGCAAAGATAGAGCTAAAAGATGGTTATGTTTTGGCTACTGCTAAAGATGGGCTAAAGGGAGCTACTGTCATCTTCGATAAGATAACTGTTACAGGAAGCGAAAACATCATCATGGCAGCTTCTTTGGCTCATGGAGTTACAAAACTGCTCAATGTTGCAAAAGAGCCTGAAGTAGTTCAGCTTTGTGAAGTTCTTCTTCAAGCTGGAGTCAAGATAGATGGCATAGGAACTTCGGAGCTTACTATCGTTGGAAGCTGTGGAGAGCTACTAGATATGAAGGATATTAGAGTAATCCCTGATAGGATTGAAGCTGGGACATACTTATGTGCTGCGGCAATTACAAACTCAAAAATAACCCTAACAGATGTAAACCCAAAACATATGGAGTCCATAACTCTTAAGCTTATACAGATGGGTTTTGGCATAGAGGAGAGCGAGGATGCTATCACTATATTGCCTACAAAAAAGATACTTCCAACAGATATAGAGACGACAGAATATCCAGGTTTTCCAACAGATATGCAAGCTCAGTTTATGGCACTTTGCACTCAAGCAGACGGAACAAGCATCATAGATGAGAGACTTTTTGAAAATAGATTTATGCATGTGAGTGAGCTAAATCGCATGGGAACAAACATCAAGTTAAAGGGGCATAGTGCGACGGTAAAGGGCAATACTCAGCTAAATTCTGCTGATGTAATGGCTACTGATTTAAGAGCAAGTTCAGCTCTTATACTTGCAGCATTTGTGGCAAACGGGACTACGAAAGTACACAGGATATATCATCTTGACCGTGGATATGAAAATCTCGAAGGCAAATTTTCTCTTTTGGGTGCAAAGATACAGAGGCTTGAAGAGTAATGCTAAATACAGTTAGCTTCAATGAGGCTTTAGAAAAATCACAAAATCTACTCAATAAAGATAATCCAAAAGAGTATATCTCGATATTTGCTTCACTTAGCAGGGTCTTAGCAGAGCCTATTGTATGTAGAAAAAATCTACCTGCTTTTAACAATTCTGCTATGGATGGATTTGCTTTTAAGCATAAAGATAGCGGTAAAACTTTAAAGATAAAAGAGACTATATTTGCTGGTATGAGCGTTGAGCCTTGTCTTGAAAAAGATGAGTGCTATAAAATCATGACAGGGGCAAAAGTTCCAAGCGATGCAGATACAATCGTGCCGTTTGAAAATACCATAAGCTACAACGAAGATAGTGTAGAGCTTGGAGATAGCACAAAGCTTGGAAATGCCTTGAGAATCAAAGGTGAAGAGCAAAAAATAGAGAGTCAGCTTTTTGAC
>CAYOWG010000201.1:0-1839 GCA_964407605.1 uncultured Sulfurospirillum sp.
AATTTTACAAATGATTTAAAAGAACTTTATGAGCTAGTAGGAAGTAAACAAAAAGAGCTTGGCAAGTGTTTCGTGATAGTTGAAGATGAGAGTTTTGGTTTTGAAGATATGAGGGTTATGATAGATACCTTTTTACAAGACATCGGCTTGAGCTTAGACAATGAAAATAGGCTCTCAGCACTAACAAGGCTTATATCCCTTAGAGATGAGCAGTTGATTCAGTCTTTGAAAAAAGAGGGGTTTAGTGATACAAAAATAGACGAAACAAGAGAGATAGCCTATCTTTGGGTCAAGGAGTTTTATCTAAAACGACATAGCGAACTCTTGCATACTATAGAAGAAAAACAACTTTTAAATGAGTTTTATAGAACCCTTTTAAGGGGAGTCCACGAGGTTGGCATAGCCTTGAGTCAATGGCAAAGTAGCTGGACAAAGCATATCATCAACACTATAAATCCTCAGCTACAACTTGAGTTTGGAGATGATGTGGTTGCATACTTGGAAGCAAATAGGCTTTATGATGTAGATGAAAATGGCAAAAAATCAGACCGTGCATACTCTGTATTGGAAAAAGACAATGAAGGATATAGGGTTTTATCTTATGCGAGTTTTTTTAAAGATGAAGTTAAGGAAGTTGTAAAAGCACTTGCGCAGATGATAGAGAATTTATCTGTCTTAGAGGATAATGAAACTAGGCAAAAAGATGAGTATATAGTCTATTTTAAAGCCCTAAAAGAGGCATTTGGAGAGCTAGAGCAGACAAAACTCATACAGAGATGGCAAGCCGTAGATAGAGCGTGGATGAGGGTTACGAGTCCTATTCAGGTGGGGCATCCTTTGGAGTATTATGAGGACCATTATAGAAAAGCAGTTGCGTTAGAGTGGGATGTTAGGATTTCAAATCCAGACAACCTTGGAGCAGAAGAAATATATAACAATATTCTCTACATGTACAGCACTTTTTTTGATAAATTAGGAAGTGATAAAAGAGAAGTTCAAAAATTGACAGAGTCAAACCTCAATAGAGTCGGCTTGTATATAGGTCGCCCAGCCTTGTTTTATGGAGCGGAGTTTAACGGACTTTTTTCAGCTCAAGTAGTGCCAAATGACGAACAAGTCAGCAAGGAGTATGGAAAAAAGATATACGCTTTTTCAGACAATATACTTGACTCTATAAGGGCAAAGCCATTTCTAAAAATCCAAAATAAAATCTTCGGAAAAGAGTTTATGGACTCTGAACGAGAACTAGTTTTTAAAAAGCCAAAGCTTTGGCATAAAGTCTATAAGATAACAACTATAGGGCATGAGTATGGACATATCTTGTGGCTAGATAACGACACTGAGTCAAAGATGAACGAAAGTGGAGTTTTTAAAAACATAGAGGAGTTTAAGGCGACAGCTGGAGGCTTGATGGCATTTTTTATGAGCGAAGATGAGAGTTGTAAGTCTTATGTTCTATCAGACCTCATAAAGCGTTCAGTTGGGCTTATAGCGTGGATGAAAACAGACGAGGTTCAACCGTATTATTGTGAGGGACTTATCCATCTTCAAGGGCTTTTTGAGACAAAAGTTTTAGATTATACAGATAGACTAGAGATAGATATGAGTGCTGAGGCTTATAAGCGATTGAAAGTTTGGTATCTAAGTACTTATGAAGCTTTAGCATCACACTATTTGGCAAAAAAAGATGCAAACGAATTTTTAATGAATTATGCTTTTAAAAAGAGTGGAGTTTATATGCCAGTTGATAGCAAGGTTCAATCATTTGTGGATTATTATTGGAGTTTACACCAAGAGATAGGAAGAGAAATAGACAATACCGAAAAAAGAGAAGATTGG
>CAYOWG010000202.1:0-1835 GCA_964407605.1 uncultured Sulfurospirillum sp.
GTTTTGGAGATAGAAGAAGCTACCAGATGGACCCAGCCAACAGACGAGAAGCGATAGCAGAGTCCATCGAAGATGAGCTTCAAGGAGCAGATATACTTATGGTAAAACCAGCCCTTGCATACCTAGATATCATAAGAGAGATAAAAGACGCAACCTCAACCCCTTTGGCTGTTTACAATGTAAGCGCAGAGTATGCCATGCTAAAAGCCGCTAGAAAAGCAGGAGTCATAGACTATGAGAGGGTTTTGATGGAGACGATGATAGCTTTTAAACGAGCAGGAGCAGACATCATCATAAGCTATCATGCAAAAGAGGTGGCAACTATATTGAAGAAGGAGAAGTAATGCGACATTTTCTTTCACTTTATGATTTTAGCAAAGAAGAATTACTGAAGATTATTGAGCTTGCTGTAGAGATAAAAAAAGAGGCGAAAGCAAAAAAATATACTCCATATCTGCACCAGCAGACTCTTGGGATGCTTTTTGAGAAGAGTAGCACTAGGACTCGTATCAGTTTTGAAGTTGGAATTCATCAGCTTGGAGGGCAAGGGCTGTTTTTGTCATCAAATGACCTTCAGCTTGGTAGGGGAGAATCTACTAAAGACTCTGCTAGGGTTATGGGGCGTATGATTGATATGATTATGATTCGTACTTTTGAGCAAAAAGTTTTAGATGATTTTGCGGAGTTCTCTGGCGTTCCTGTTATAAACGGCTTGACTGACAAGTATCATCCTGTTCAGCTTATGGCGGATTATCTTACTATGCTTGAGCATGGCAAGGAGAAAAACCCAGTAGTAGCTTATGTGGGCGATGGGAACAATATGACTCACTCTTGGATGATGCTAGCGGGCAAACTTGGGTTTGAGCTTAGGGTTGCTACGCCAAAAGGTCGAGAGCCTTGGCAAGAGGTGATAGACGATGCAAAAGAACTAGCACAGATAAGCGGAGCTAAGATAACATACACTAACGACCCAAAAGAGGCAGTTCGCGCGGCAAGTGTTGTGACGACTGATACTTGGATATCTATGGGGCAAGAGGATGAAAAAGAGGCAAAGCTAAAAGAGTTTGCTGGATATATGATTGATAAAAAGATGATGAGTTTAGCTCAAGGTGATGCTATATTTTTGCACTGTCTTCCTGCTTATCGTGGATATGAAGTTAGCGAAGAGGTTTTTGAGCATTATGCCAATGTGATATTTGATGAGGCTGAGAATCGTCTGCATGCACAAAAAGGCATCATGGTTTGGCTTGATAAGCAGAGGAAAAAAGATGGATAACGAACTTACAACTTTGGACATGATAAATAGCATCTCAAGAGAGATAGGATTGGATGAAGATAAAACAGTCCTAGAGGTAGAGAGTACGGACAATCCTGATGTAAAAAGGTTGAGCCTGAAGAGTGGAAGCTGGAGTGCCCATAAGCCTTGGTTTGTGATTGATGAAAATCAAAAACTCCATACTATGATGTCGATAAAATCAGTCAATAAGATGATAGAAAACTTTAGAGCAACCCAAGAGGAGAACTTCCAGCTAAAACTAGAGAAGAGTATCTGGAAAAATTTACCTATAGATTTTCAAGATGTCTGGTCGGTAGCGATGGACGAGATAAAAGACATGACAGCAAAAGGCGATAAAAAAGTAAAAGTCATAAATATAGACTTAGAGAGATTAATAAATAAAATAAAACAAGAACATCCAAATCTTTTTTTGAATTTAAAAGATTTAAATATGTTCTCAAGATAGAAAGGTCAATATGAAATTACAGAAATTCCATTTCGTGCAACAGTTGCGAGGAATTTTACTTGGGCTTTGCTCAAGCAAAAGGGGACAGTAAAA
>CAYOWG010000203.1:0-1822 GCA_964407605.1 uncultured Sulfurospirillum sp.
TAAAACAAAAAGTAATTACAATGAACCCTAGATATAGACCAAATGTTGCAGCTATTATCCTCTCTTCTATCTATCCATTAGAAGTCAAAATCTTTATAGCTTTGAGAAATGATATAAAAGATGCTTGGCAGTTTCCTCAAGGCGGGATTGATGATGGAGAGAGTCCAAAAGAGGCACTTTTTCGTGAGCTTAAAGAGGAGATAGGAACTGATAAGATAGAGATTTTGGCTGAGTATCCTGAGTGGATTAGCTATGATTTTCCTGTGATGGTTGCTAAAAAAATGTACCCCTATGATGGGCAGACGCAGAGGTATTTTTTGGTTAGACTAAAAGATGATTCGGTGATAAATTTGGAAACAGAAGAGCCTGAGTTTTGTGAGTATAAGTTTGTAAAATACAAAGAGGCTTTTAAGTACATAAGCTACTTTAAAAGACCAGTTTATAAACAGGTTTTAAAATATTTTAAAAAAGAGGGATACCTATAGTTGTTAGTAGTTCAAAAATACGGAGGAACTAGTGTTGGCTCACTAGAACGCATAGAAGAAGTTGCAAAAAGAGTCTCAAGAGAGAGGGTGCAGGGTCATGATGTTGTAGTTGTAGTATCTGCTATGAGTGGGGAGACTAACAAGCTTGTTGGGTATGCTGAGCACTTTAGTAAGTCGCCAAAACTTAGAGAGATGGATATACTTTTGAGCTCTGGCGAGAGAGTAACAAGCTCTCTTTTGTCTATCGCTCTAAACGAGATGGGTTTTCCTGCGGTTGCTATGAGTGGACGACAAGCAGGCATCGTGACTGATAGATTTCATACAAAAGCAAGGATAGAATCCATCAATAGACTTTGTATAGAAAAAGAGCTAAATGGCGGAAACATAGTTATCGTTGCAGGTTTTCAAGGCATGAATGAGCTAGGAGAAGTTGCCACTCTTGGGCGAGGCGGAAGCGACCTAAGTGCTGTGGCAATCGCAGGAGCATTAGAAGCTGATTTGTGCGAGATATATACTGATGTTGATGGCGTATATACGACTGACCCAAGGATAGAGCCAAAAGCAAAAAAGTTGGATAAAATCTCTTATGATGAGATGTTGGAACTCGCAAGCTTGGGTGCAAAAGTGCTTCAGACTCGTTCAGTAGAGATGGCTAAAAAACTAGATGTAAATCTAGTAACAAGAAGTAGCTTCAATAACAACGAAGGCACACTCATAACAAAGGAAGAGAATATCATGGAAAGACCACTAGTCAGCGGCATAGCGCTAGACAGAAATCAAGCAAGAGTTACTCTAAGGGGTGTAGTAGATAAGCCAGGAATTGCCGCCGAGATTTTTAGAAAGCTAAGTGAAGAAAACATAAATGTAGATATGATAATACAAAATGTAGGGCATGATGGAGTAACAAATCTAGGATTTACAGTCCCTCAAAACGAACTAGAGATGACAAAAGACGCGATGGAAGAGATAAATGCCTCTCAAAGCGTGGAGTATGATAGCGAAATAGTAAAAGTGAGCATAGTTGGAGTTGGCATGAAGAGCCATAGTGGAGTAGCTTGTACGGCTTTTGACACTCTCTCAAAAGAGAGCATAAACCTAGAGATGATAAGCACAAGCGAGATAAAAATCTCGATGGTCATATCCGCAAAGTACGGCGAACTAGCAGTTAGAGCACTTCATGATGCGTACAAGCTAGATGAGTAGTAGATATCTAACCCTTGCTCGTCATAGCAAAGGCAAGGAGACAGTCAGCAACTGCTTTACTCTTGCTCATCAGAGCATAGCTTTAGTGAGAGGAATTTTTACTGAAGCTTGCTTTAGTAAAAAGGAGACAGTCA
>CAYOWG010000204.1:0-1795 GCA_964407605.1 uncultured Sulfurospirillum sp.
ATTTTTTGTATAATCTCTTTTATAACTCATCTAATTTCTTCTTAAAATCTCCCTCAAAAAGGGTGTTTACCGCAACTCTTACGACATAACTATAAAGCTCACTCTCCTTAATACCCTCTCCAGCTTCATCACTATATAAAGGTAACATGGTATTGAGTCTTTTCATAGTTTTTTTGTCAAAATCAATACGCTTGTTTATTATATGTATCTTATTCCTATCGGACTCTTGGATTTGGGTCATTACTTCTGCTATATCTGTATCAATACCTTGTGTTTGCTCTAAATTTGATAATTTTTCTGTATCTTTATTAGCCTCACTTGTTTTAACTACTTCATTTTGGTTTTTATCCATCTTTATTCTCCTCTAGTTTAAAATTTCTTCATTTCAATTCATTTTTTATATTATTGTATCCTTTATAAGTTTTATATTTAGTATTATAACATAAATATTGTAAATTATGTAAGAAGCCTTGACATTTTATCCTATATATCAATATAATAATATTATGTATTACATAACTATTAAAAATAAATGATCTTTTAAAAGCCTTTTTTTATTTGATTAAGGCAAAACATCGAAATAAACATATTACATACTGTATAGTATGTAATACAATATTTAGTTAGTCTTAAATAATACTTAAATAAGACTAAAAAAACAGGATTTTATACATTTTTTATAGTGGGCTATACAATACATAAGAGAGGTAGGAACGATAAAAATGGTTGTAATCAACTATATACTACATATAAGCAAGGATAGAGAAGGAAAAAGATGAAACTCCAAACAAATGATTTTATAAGTGATGTTGAACGGTGGAGAGATGCTTATCTTGGTTGGATGAATACACAAGACTACTCATCAAATACATTAGAGCTTTATAGCAGGATAATTAATCAGTTTATTGAATATTCTTTGGGATACCAAGATGAAATGACACTTAAAGATATACGCTCAAGCTATTTCAATGATTTTGTAAACTATCTTGAAGAAGAAGCAAGATTAAAAGGAAGAAAACAAAACAGAGATGGTAAGTATCTATCAAGATCCACAAAAGATACCTACATGAAAGCAATAAAAGGTTTTTTCACCTATATTACTGATAATAACGATGAACTCTATACATTTGATAGATACTTCAGGAATATCAAACAAAGAGATCATTCAAAACAAGAAGAGAAAATGAAACACCTCACAGAAGATGAGATTGAGAAGTTGCTAAATATTCTTGAAAAGATAAAGTCAAAGAAAAGGGATTATAACTCTTATAGAAATTCTTTACTTATTAAATTAATGCTTTTTGGTGGGCTTAGAATAAGTGAGGCTTTATTTGTAAGGTTAGATGATTTTAGAGTAGGGCAAGATGAAGATATGTACCTAATATCAATTTATGGGAAAGGAGGAAAAGAGCAGACTGCATATATAGCAAAAGAGTCAATCGAGGGTGAACTGGAATACTTTAGAGATACTGCTGCACTAAGTGAGGGAGATATTATAATGTGTACAAAAAATAATACACAACTTGATCGAGTGAGTGCATCAACTATTGTCAATAGGATATATATAAAAGCTGGAATTAGAAAGAGAGGTTTGCATATATTAAGACATACTTTAGCTATGAGGCTTACTCAAAGAGATGTTAATCCTATTGTGATTAAGAAGATTTTACGACATTCAAATATTGCTACTACGACCATATATAGCAAGGCTACACAGGGTGCGGTAGCTAGTGTGATGAAAATTGATTTTAAGGAGCAAACAAATGAAACTCAACCAATCATGTAGAGACAATAT
>CAYOWG010000205.1:0-1793 GCA_964407605.1 uncultured Sulfurospirillum sp.
TGTTTTTATAGTTGGTTTGTTTGCCTTTGAGGCTTTGGGGTCTGAAGAGAACAAGAAGATACGAGAGTGGCTAGGTGAGAAACCAAAAAAAGCTCAAGTTAAAAAAGATAAAAAGAGTACTATATCGTTCATAAAGTTTAACAACATCAAACTTGAGAATCTTTTTAACTATTTATCTGCTAAATACAATGTAAATATAATCATAGAAGAGCCTATCATCCGCCATTATACAATAAGTATGCGACTAAAAGATACAAATATAGAGGAAATTTTAAGAATTGTTAGCAATGAGCACTCTTTAACATTTGTAAAAAAAGATGGCTCATACCACATAACCTCAAAGAAAAGATACCATGAGGAGAGATTTGCAACACTAGACTACATGACTGAAAGTGTAAAGATTCGCTACTCATCCATAACAGACACTATCTCATTTTTACAAGATATCATGAAAGGCTCTATAGTAGTAAGAAGTTCTACTCAGAATGAGCCCTACCGTAATCTTTTTGACGCAACTCCAGATGCAGGGGCTTTTAGTACAAATATAGGTGAACAAGAGAGTGCAGGTAAAATATTGCCACAAGGTGGTGAGATAGGTAGAAGTACGCCAGTAGGAGGCTCTCCTAGAAACCTATTGGGTATAGTATCATCTCAGGAGATAGTTCCAGATAGAGTTTTATATGTAGTCCCTTTTTTCAATGAGAATGTCCTATATCTTCTATCTCGAGATAAAAAACTAATAGAAAAGGCGAAGCAGTATATCAAAGAGATTGATATACCGATAAAAAAGGTTCTGATTCAAGGTAAGATTATTAATATAAATATAGATGATGATTTTAGTTCATTTTTTGAGTTTAGTCGTCGCTCAAATGCCTTAAGGGGGTCGTCAGCAAATCCAAGTAGTGTTGTTAGTATTGGAAATTTGGAGTATACATTTTTAGACTCACTTATAAGTGCAAATATAGAGATACTTCAAAAAGATGGAAGGGCTAAAACTATAGCTTCACCTATGGTGCTAACTGCAAATAGAAGTAAGGGCTCCTTGCAGATAACAAGAGAGACCTCAATCATATCAGGATGGGAGCCTGGAAGCACAATAATGGTAGGAGATAGTCCAAGGGAGATTAAGCCAATACCGAGTTATACTACAAAAGACATAGGAACTGAGTTTGAAATAGTACCATTTATCAATGAAAAAAATGAGATACTTTTAAATATAAAAATAACAGTCTCAACTCTAGAAAAAGGCTCCCAAAAGATACTAGTACCAGATGCATACGGTAATTTTAATGAGCCTTTAGCGGTAGATGGAGTAGCAGAAACAACTATAGAGACTACACTTGTAACAACACATGGAAAAGGCATAGTCCTAGGTGGCTTGATAAATGAAACAACCTCAAAGCAAGAGAGTAAAGTTCCTCTTTTAGGAGATGTTCCTGTTTTAGGATTCTTCTTCAATAAAACTACTGATGTTACTACAAAGAGTGAAATGGTTGTAATCCTTACCCCATATATAGTTGATTTAAAGAATCCAGATGCTCATAAAACTATTGATGTTATACATAAAAGTATAGAAAAGGATAGAGATATTTTCCACGAAGTTGAGTCTGAGCCAACAGGAAATAAACTGATAGATAATGTTCTAAAAGAAAATTGAGTATGAAGAAATTAATCCTACTTTTAGTCTATTTGTCTCTTTTTGCATCAGCTGATAGTGAGCTATTGACAAAGGCTGTTATAAAGCTTATGCAAGAAAATCAAGCGATGCAAAGTGAGATAAGAATGTTAAAGAT
>CAYOWG010000206.1:0-1773 GCA_964407605.1 uncultured Sulfurospirillum sp.
TTTAAAATTTCTTAATTTGATTATTTTAACATAATTTTGAATTAAGGAGACTTAATCCAATCAATCGCATTGTGCATAACACCTATTATAGATGGACTAACTGGCTCTATATCTTTGTTTACAACTGTAATAGAGTTTGGAATAACTAAAAAAAGATACGGATTATCATTTGCTATCAAAGCAAAAATCTCTCTATAAATCTCATCAAATTTCTCTTGATCTACTATCTTTTCAGCTTTTTTTATAAGCTTATCAACTTTTTCGTTCTCATAACTAACAAAATTAAACCCACCTTTTTTGTTTGACTCACTATGCCAAATACTATAAGCATCAGGCTTAAGCCCCAAACTCCAACCCATAAGCACGGCTTCAAAATTTCTTGGAAGAACTACTGTATTTAAAAAAGCTTGCCACTCCATGACTCTTAGATGTACTATAACCCCAGCTTTTCTTAGCTGATGTTGCAAAATCTCAGCGGCATATCCTCTTGACGAGCCTGTATTTGTTGTTAGTGTAAATTCAAAAGGGTTATTTTCATCATAACCAGCCTCGCTTAAAAGTCTTTTTGCTTCTTTGATATCTTGCTTTGGAGATTTGACTTCAGGATTAAATGCACCAGTCCCAGGCATAAAAGGACCATGGCAGACCTGCCCATGACCAAAATAGAGTATATCAACCAACTCTTCTCTATCTATCGCTAAACTAAGAGCTTTTCTTACTCTTTTATCTTTAAACTTATCTCTCGTCAGATTTAAGCCAACATAAGAGTAAGAGTGTGCCAAATCCTCATAAATAGAAAAGTTTTGCTTAAACTCATCATCTATCTGTCGCTCAAGCTGAAGAGGAGTCAAACTTCCAACATCAAGCTTTCTAGATTTTAACATCAAAAAACTTGCCGAACTATCTGGCACAAAATGAAAAATCATCTTTTCTATTTTTGGCTTAGATATAAAATACTTTGGATTTGCCTCAAGAACTATATCGCTCGATATAGAAAACTTATCTAGTGTATATGGACCCGTGCCTATAGGAGATTGGTTAAACTTTGAAGTCATCAAATCTTTTTCATCTTTTAGTATATGCTCTGGCAGTATAGACATCATCCAAGTCTCAAGTGCCTTAAAATATGGGTATTTATACTTCACAATTATCTTATAATCATCCACTATCTCTACAGATTTTACATGGTTAAAGCTAGACGAATAAGGAGTAAATATCTCCTCTGAGATGATTGTGTTGTAAGTAAAAAGAACATCTTTTGCAGTAAATGGCTCGCCATCACTCCACAAAACATCATCTCTAAGCTCGAACTCCAACGAAGTATCATCTAAAAACCTATAACTTTTAGCTAATTCAGTTTTTATTTTTGCATCTTTATCGTATGTGATGAGAGCGTTAAATATCCATCTTGATATCTGTGAGCTTGCTGAATCAGTTGCTAGTATGGGATTTATGCGACTTGGGCTTGCCGAGATTGACATGTGCAATACTGAAGCGTTTACATGTAGAGATATCATAAGTATAGTTAGTAAAATTTTCATTTTGTATTATACTTAAAAATTTGGCAAAAAAAAAGCGCTCTTGGCGGGCAACCAGAGCGCTTGTTAGGTTCTATTCACACAAAAAGGAGGTTTTTGTTTTGGCAATGTAAGTATATAGTTTATGATTAACCATTTTTTTAACTATTGATTAACATAAAGTAAATGGGACTATTTTTATCTTATATATCTAAAATCTTTTCTAATTCTTTTAATTCATCCTCTCTAAAGACCG
>CAYOWG010000207.1:0-1747 GCA_964407605.1 uncultured Sulfurospirillum sp.
AATCAAAACTTTTTTATCTTACTTCCTTTGTCTTTGCTTCTTGGGTACCTGCTCATGCATAGCCCCTTTAAGACTATAAGCATGAAGATATATATAGTCTCTATTTTGCTTTTTATGACTACTTTTTATGAGCCAATAGGAAAAAGCATAGGCGAAGCTATCTTTTTAGAAGAGAATCAAAACTTCAAGTATGGCTCAAGCACTTTTAGTGGAGCAACTCTATATAAAGGAAGAGATGATATCTTTATATATAGAGAAGAGCTAGGGAAAACTATAAAATTGCCTATTTCTGAGACAACAGTTTTTTAACTGCCAAAGCAGAAAGAGCTAAGCCAAAAGAGCCTGTAACTCCCACAAAACTACCTAGTCCTTTGCAGTTTGCTAACTCGCTTGAAAAAACAACATCAAACTTTTTTGAGAAACCCACCTTTTTTAGCTCACTTCTAAATTTTTTTGCAAGCCCGTCATTGTAAGTTTTCCAGATATCTACTATCTCTATCAGTGTTGGGTCTAGTTTTTTTGCCCCACCCATAGAGCTTATGAGCTTATGTGAGACTTTTTGCGCAAGAGCTACTTTTGCAGGTATATCATCTATGGCATCTATAATCAAGTCAAAGCTAGAAAAATCAAACTCTTCTACCCACGCAGGAGTTATCTTTAAGTCATATATGTCTATGTTGGGATAAAGCTCTTGCATTCTTTTGACTTTTGACATACCGACTGCTTCGCTTCCGAGTTGTCTGTTTTGATTTGTCACTTCAAAAGTATCAAAATCAACCACAGTTATAGAACCAATCCCAGTGCGATACAAAGAGTCCAAGCAAAAACCTCCAACTCCTCCAATACCTAAAATAAGGACTTTTTTAGATTGTAGTTTTGCAAAATCATCTTCAAAAAGAAGCCTAGTTCTTGAAAATCTATCACTCATTCATCCACTTTTTTAGCCTATCTATATCTTCATAAGCACTCATATCTAGCTTTATAGGAGAGATAGAAACAAAACCATCTTCAATAGCACTCAAATCGCAAGTTCTCTCTTTGCTAGGTCGCCAGTTGAGTATATGAATCCCAAGCCAATAATACTCCTCGCCTCTTGGATTTCTATGAAGTTGTGCATCGTTGTTATACTCTTTGTTTCCTGCATGAGTTATTTTTATGCCCTTGCATTCACTTACTTTTACTTGGGGTATATTTACATTGAGAAACTTTCTTTTTTCCAGTGGAAATCCGCCATCAAGAACTTTTTTTGCTATGTAGTGAGCATATTTTTTTGCTAGATCATACTCATAATTATCTAGTGAGGCTGGTCCACTGCTGTAAACTTGAGAAAATGAGATAGCCGGAACCCCTTGTAAGACTGCTTCCATAGCAGCACTAGCAGTTCCGCTGTAGGTTATATCTTCGCCCATATTGGAGCCTTTGTTTATACCGCTTACGACCAAGTCTGGAAGCCCACCATCTTTAAAAAGTGTGTGAAGAGCAAGATAGATACAATCACTAGGTGTTCCATCATCAAGCTTAAAAAAATCATCATCAACCCTAACAAACCTCAAAGGACGAGTAAGCGTTAAAGAGTGCCCACAAGCCGATTTCTCAGTCGCAGGAGCCACAACTGTAACATGCCCCAAAGGTTTCATCGCTTCGATAAGTGCTTGCAACCCTTCACTATCAAATCCATCATCGTTTGTTATTAGTATTTTTTTCATTTTATTTGCCTATCATTTTAATCTTGCTATTATACAGACTT
>CAYOWG010000208.1:0-1726 GCA_964407605.1 uncultured Sulfurospirillum sp.
TAAGTTAAGTAATTTATATATTCTAATTATTGAAAAGTATAATTTTCACAGTCAAATTGCTAGTTTAAGTTTTAAGCTCTACATGTATAGCTCTATGCAATAACAGTTGTAGTCCCTTTATAAATACCTATCTAAACCTCTGTCTCGGCCTCATATCCTCTCTCTTTTAGCATCTCCATAACTTTCTTTTGATGCTCTTTCCCTTTTGTTTCCAAGACTATGGTTATCTTCGCATCACCATAAGAGAGTTTTGTTGATGTTCTGTCATAGTCTATCTCTATGATGTTTGCATTGGCGGCTCTTAGAGTGTCAGTTAAGCTCATCAATGCTCCTGGTTTGTCTATGAGAGTGATGAGTAGTTTCATCTTTCTATAAGACTTTATAAGACCTTTTTCTATGATGACTGAGAGCATCTGGATATCTATGTTTCCGCCACTTAAAATCGCTCCTATCTTTGACTCTTTTGTGTAATCGAACTTTTTATACATGATAGCAGCCACACTAGCAGCCCCGCCACCCTCAACCACAAGCTTTTGTTGCTCAAGCAAAAACAAGATTGCAGTTGCTATTTCTTCATCATCAACTTGAACTATCTCATCTACACACTCCAAGATATGCTTTAGGTTTTGAGAACTAACATCTCTAACGGCTATGCCATCAGCTATGGTTCTTACACTTGATGAATTTACTGCTTTTTTTGCTTTATAAGAGTTATAAGCAGCAGGAGCACCACTCGCCGTAACCCCGATAATCTTTATCTTTGGATCAAGCTGCTTGATAACAGAAGCCACCCCACTGATAAGCCCTCCTCCGCCGATAGGAACCACTACAAAATCCAAATCATTGACCACTTCAAGCATCTCTAAAGCCACAGTGCCTTGTCCTGCGATGACTTTTTTATCCTCAAAAGGGTGTATAAAAGCTATATCATTCTTTGCAGCATACTCAAGTGCATAGGAATAAGCTTCATCGTAGTTATCTCCACGCAAAATCACCTCTGCTCCTAGGTCTTTTGTGCCAGTTACTTTCAAAAGTGGAGTCGCTTCGGGCATGATGATAGTCGCTTTTACGCCAAACTCTCTTGCACTACAAGCCACTCCTTGAGCATGATTTCCAGCGCTCGCAGCCACTACTCCCTTGCTTTTTTCTTTTTCGCTTAAAGATGCTATCTTATTATAAGCACCTCTTATCTTGTAAGCACCTGTTAGCTGAAGATTCTCTTTTTTTAAAAACACCGTAGCACCAACTTTTCTACTCAAGATTGGAGCTTTTACAAAAGGTGTTTTGCTTACTACTTTACTTACTATCTTTCTTGCTTCTACTATCTCACTAAGTTCTATCATGCCAATCTTTCATGTTCTATTTTTGTGCATTTGTCCTGTACGGCAATCATTCCATAATCTTCTGCTTTTTTTACCGCTACATCATTTACTAGTCCAAGCTGTATCCAAAAGCACTTCACATCACCTCTTTTTTTTGCAACTTCTACTAACTCATCAGCAAAAGGTGCTTTTCTAAACATATCCACCATATCAACTCGCTCTTCTACTTCTTCGAGACTTCTATAGACTTTTTCGCCTAGTATAAAATCCTCTTTAGGGTAGATTGGAATTATCTTAAATCCTGCATTTTGCAGATACTTTGCAACTCTATTGCTTGGCTTGCTTTGGTCTGGAGATAGACCTATGATGGCTATGTTTTTGCATTCTTTAAAAACTTTCTTTAA
>CAYOWG010000209.1:0-1711 GCA_964407605.1 uncultured Sulfurospirillum sp.
GTTAAAGTATTATGGAAATAGTTTTAAAAAGATAAAAACAAAGTATCCTGAGCGAGCAAAAGCACTTATGCTAGGATATAGAGTATATAAGTCAGGGATCAATGAAGAGCAACTTCGTTTACATGTAAAGAAGAAGATATCAGATAGAGAGATGGTTGATTTGTTGGGGTATAAAGAGATTAAAAGTGTGCGTTCATGGAGTGTATCTGCTCGCTTAAAAAAGAAGAAAAAGAGCTAGAGTCTCTTAGGATTTGATACATGAGACTAGGCTCTATTTCTCTTTTGGCTAAGCTTTCTCAAAAAGATATAATATCTCTTACTAGTAAAACTGAAGTATTGAATTGCACTATAGCAAAGGAGTTTTAAAACTCTTTTACTATATCAAGTCCAAAGCCACTAAGGCCTATAAACTCTTTGCCTTTTGATGATGTCAAAAGGTGAATCTCTTCGACACCTAATTTTTTAAGTATTTGAGCACCTATGCCATATTCTTTTACCTCTCTTTTAGGAGAGTTTTCATCATCTAAAAATATCAAAATACCACCATGCTTTTTTAGGTATTCTATCGCTCTAAGCATACCATTAAATTTCTTAGTATCCATGTAGTGTTCAACGCTAGAGATAGTATTGTGAAATTTTACATTAGTTTTCTTTTTTATCTCTCCAAAAGTAAAAACTATATGATGATTATCTTCATGATCAACCATATCAATGCGTCTAGCATCAGTTCCTAAAAATTGCGTAGCTGATTCTGCAATCTTTCTTATGAGTGATTCGTGCTGCATTCTATACTCTACTATATCTGAGATATATACCATATTTAAGTCATGTTTTTCACAAAATATATCCAAATCATCTCTTCTTGCCATCGACCCATCATCTTTCATAATTTCGCATATAACAGCAGACTCTGTAAGCCCAGCAAGACGGCACAAATCAACTGAACCCTCGGTATGACCAGTCCGAACCAAAGAACCACCCTTTTTTGCTATGAGTGGAAAGATATGACCAGGGCGCACAAGCTCATTTGCACTACTAAGACAATCAGCAAGTATCTTTATGGTCATATCTCTCTCGCTTGCCGATATACCAGTCGTGCAAAGTCTAGCGTCAACTGAAACTGTAAACGCAGTTTTGTGCTGAGAGTCATTGTCTGTAACCATAGGAGAGAGTTTTAATCTGTCAGCTATCTCTTTTGAAACAGAAACACATATAAGCCCCTTGGCTTCACTTGCCATAAAATTGACTTTTTGGGGAGTAGAAAATGTTGCTGGATATACTAAATCGCCCTCATTTTCACGGTCTTCATCATCACACATCACAATCATTTTGCCTTGTTTCATATCCTCGATAGCTTGTTTTACTCTTTGTTGCGCTGACATATTTTTCCTAATATTATTAATTTTTACCATTTTACAAAAAAATACTTGACAAACAGATAAAAAACGACTATAATTTCATCTCACTTGCTAAAACAGGTGTTTAAAGTGTCGCGGGATAGAGCAGTTTGGTAGCTCGTCGGGCTCATAACCCGAAGGTCGCTGGTTCAAATCCGGCTCCCGCAACCAATTTTAACTTATTGATGGGGATTCGCCAAGTGGTAAGGCCTCGGCTTTTGGTGCCGATATTCATAGGTTCGAATCCTATATCCCCATCCACTTTTTTGCTAACTCAATAACCATATGTATATAAGCTGAAAAACTTCAATATA
>CAYOWG010000210.1:0-1700 GCA_964407605.1 uncultured Sulfurospirillum sp.
CTCTCTCTCGCCTCTTTTTTTGCACTCTCATCTACGCTTCCGTCTTTTTGTGTAGCTCTCTTGGTCGCTAAAAAATCAGCTATTTGGTTAAAAACCTCAGAACTCATGATATGATTTACTAGTGTCTTTGGATTCTTGATTCTTGTAGAGTTTTTCATATACTTATAAAACTTATAGACAAACTTTGCCCCTTCTATGCTAAGCCTAGAGTGTTTTAAAATCGGATTTGACAAAAATGACTCATCAAAACCCTCTTTATAAAAACGGCTCACACTACCAAACTCATGACACTCATCAAAAAGCCCAAGTTGATAGTTTTTAGCTCTTGCCTTAAAAGGATTTGCTATATCTTTTGGATGAAAAAATCCCTGATATATATCGCCATCGCCTAACAAAAAAAGCGCTTCAAATAACTCTTTTGAAAGAGCAGAACCTACTCCTTTCGCATACTCATATACATGTATAAAAGCCATCATATCTTTTGGATTGACAACTACACTTATAAGGTCTATCATGGCTTTTACTTCACGAGAATCAAAAAAGCTAACACCCCCTTTTCTCTTACATGCAGTGCCTTGCTCCCTCAAAGTCGCCTCAATGCCATCAGCACTTGAGTTGTTTCTAAATATAACAGCTATATCGCTATGAGGAATTTTGGAGAGTTTTATAAGTGAAGATATAGCCTGATACTGAGTAAAAAGCTCATCATATATAAGTAACTTTGGAGCTTCACTCTCTCCTGTGCGAGTAACTTCTAGCTTTTTATCATATAGTCTTGGGTTGTGGTTTATAACTCTGTTTGCCAAAGAGAGTATCTTTGAGGTTGAGCGGTAATTTTTGTTGAGCTTAAAGATATTTGCACCCTTATATCTCTGTGCGAAAGAGCCGATTATCTCTATATTGGCACCATTGAAAGCATAAATACTCTGATCATAATCCCCAACGCAAAAGAGTGATTTCTTATCAAATGCATCTATGAGTGAGCCTTGAAGTGTATTCGTATCTTGGTACTCATCTACTAGAACCTCGGAAAACTTGATAGTATCATCTTTTTTTAAAGCCTCTCTAGCCATAACAAGCAAGTCATTGAAATCAACATAACCATACTCTCTCTTAAGCTCCCTAAACTCCTCAAATATATCTTCATATATATCATAATAAACTCCATGCTCACTTCCCTCTTGCTCTAACCACTGAGAAAAACTAAGATCAACCGTAGAGTTTTGATAAAGCGAAAACATATCATACAAATAAGATGACTGATACGCACTCACAGGCGAATCTATATGGTCAAATCTTCGTTTTGCATGTATGGTTTTGAGCAACATCTTCAAATCTTTTGGTTGTTTCAAGCTTATCTTTTTAGCAAGTTTTTTTAAAAGTCGATAGCTTACTGCATGAAAAGTGCCTGATTCTATCTTTTTGACTATCTCTTTGTCAAAAAAGAGAGCCACCCTATCAAGCATTTCCTCAGCAGCTTTGTTTGTAAAAGTAAGAAGAAGTATATGCTCAGGCTTCACGCTCTGCTCTTTTAAAAGATAGGCGATACGAGCTACTATAGTCGAGGTTTTCCCTGTCCCAGCACTAGCGATGATAAGGTTTGAGCCAGCTGGCGAGGTAGCGGCTTTGTATTGTTCTTGGTTTAGTCTTGTTAATGGCATTTGAGATTATAGTGAAATTACATTTGCTTTTAGATTAAT
>CAYOWG010000211.1:0-1644 GCA_964407605.1 uncultured Sulfurospirillum sp.
TTCTTTTGTTTAACTATCTTGGGGAAACTTTGCGACTTATTTTGAGTGTTAAAGAGTAGTTTCTTTTAGCTATTATATTGTATAATTAGGCTTAAATAAGTTTCTAAAGAGGTACTTAATGGCAATTTTTGAGTTTTTTTCTCATATAGTTTTTGTTTTTATCGTTGGCTATTATGTTATAAGTGCTTTGCAGTGGTATAGCTATAAGCTTGATAGAGTTATATTTCATTTCAATAGATATGATTGGCATCTGTTTTTCTTTATAGTGCCTGTTTTCGTATATTATCTTGCTGGGAACTTTTTTTGGATTTATCTATATGTTCTCTTGATGCCTACTATGTACCTTTGGTATAGAAAACTAGACAAAAAACTTGTCTTTACGGCACGAGTTAAGAGGTTTTTTCTGTTTTTGCTTCTCGCAACAATTTTTCAAAATCTACTATGCTTAGCGACTGAGGCTTGTCATATTCTTGGTATTATTATGCCTATACTTGCTGCAACTTTGTCCAGTATGCTCTTTGAGAAGATTCTTTTTGAGGGATATAAAAAGAGGGCAAAGAAAAAGCTAGATGAAAATGAGAGTCTGACTATCATAGCAATAACCGCAAGCTATGGAAAAACAAGCATAAAAAACTATCTCCAGCAGATACTCTCACGCAAATACAACTGCTACATAACTCCAAGAAGCGTCAATACGATAGGCGGAATTATCAAAGATATAAACGATGACCTACCAGATGATGCCCAGATATATATAGTTGAAGCAGGTGCGAGATTAAGAGGTGATATCAACAATATAGCAAAACTTGTAAATCCACATCTAGTAATAGTCGGAAGAATAGGGGAGCAACATATAGAGTATTTTAAAACACTAGAAAACATAAGAAATACCAAAATGGAGCTTCTAAACTCAAACAGACTAAAAAATGCCTTCGTACATGTAAGTGCCAATGTAAACCCAGATAGCAAAATAACAGTTTTTGGAGATGAGCTGAAAAATGTTCACTCTACTCTTGATGGACTATATTTTGATGTAGAGCTTGATGGTAAAACAGAGAGTTTTTTTACTCCACTACTTGGCGATTTTAATGCGATGAATATCTTGGTTTGTATCCATCTTGCAAAAACTATGATGGATTTAGATGAAATAAGAGAAGCGATTTCAAACCTAAAAGGAGTAAATCACAGACTTCAACGCATAGACGCTGGCGGAAAACTCATCATAGATGACAGTTATAACGGCAACCTAGAAGGCATGGTCGCATCTTATGAGCTAGCTAGCACCCACGAAGGTAGAAAAGTCGTAATAACTCCAGGCATAGTAGAGAGTACAAAAGAGGCAAATATAGAACTAGCAAAAAAGATAGATGAAGTTTTTGACCTTGTAATCATAACAGGAAAACTAAATCAAGCGACACTCTCACAACATATAGTTAAAGCAGAAAAAATCATAGTAGAAGATAAAAACAAGATAGAGGAAGTGCTAGCAAAATCTACTTATAAAGGTGATTTGATACTTTTTTCAAACGACACACCAAGCTACATGTAAAGAGCAAGATAGTAAGGTAAAACACTCTTCGCAAAGCGAAAGCTTTCTCAAAGAGAGTGATTTGCTAAAGCAAACCGCTTCGCTTCACAAGAGTG
>CAYOWG010000212.1:0-1644 GCA_964407605.1 uncultured Sulfurospirillum sp.
GAGCTTTTGGAAGTTTTATCCAAGATAGAAAAGTTGATTTTGGAAGAAAAACCACCAGAAGCAGTTTTAGAAAAAAAGTGTAAAAGATGTGCTTATTATGAGTACTGTTTTATTTAGGGGGTTTTATTTTGGCAAAAGAACACAGTAGATATATCTTATCGATGGGAGAGTTAAAAAGAAAAGATAACTCTATCGCTTTTAAAAATCAAAAAGGAAGTGTCTATCTTCCTATTGAGGACACAAGAGAGATTTATTGCATGAATGAAGTGAGTTTAAACACAAGGTTTTTGGATTTTATATCCAAAGCAGGCATCACGATGCACTTTTTTAACTATCATAGTAATTATAGCGGTTCATACTATCCAAAAGAGGCACTTATTAGCGGGGATTTAACGATCAAACAAAGTTTTGCCTATGTTGAAAATCGTCTTGTTGTCGCAAAAGCAATAGTGCAGGGCATCGCTGATAATATCCATGAGCTTCTTTATCACTATTATCGTCATGGCAAGAAAGATTTGAAGCCGCTTCTTGACTGGCTAAAAAATGAAGTGGGAGAGTTTTTAAAAAACGATGTTCATATTAAACAGGTGCTATTTATAGAAGGACAAATCTGGAGTCGTTTTTATGATAGTTTTAGATACTTTTTACCAGAAGATTTTATATTAAATAAACGAGTAAAACGCCCACCTGACAATCCTATAAATGCACTGATATCTTTTGGAAATAGTTTGCTTTACACTAAAACAATTTCAGCGATATACAGAACGCATCTAAATCAATCCATAAGTTTTCTACATAGCCCAAGAGAGGGGCGGTTTAGCTTGAGTTTGGATTTATGCGAAGTGTTCAAACCCATTATAGTTTTTAAGACTATTTTTGACTGTGTGAACAATAAAAAACTGCAAGTGAGCAAACACTTTGACAAGAATGTAAACTATGCTTTGCTAAATGAAAGTGGCAAAAAGATTTTTATAGAAAATTTTGAAAATCGCATCAATGAATCGTTTATGCACCCCAAGTTAAAAAGAAAAACTACCTACAAAAGTGCCATCAGATATGATGCCTATAAACTAATCAAATTTTTAGTTGAAGATAAACCTTTTAGACCATTTCGTCTCAAAGATAAGTCATGAATAAAAACTACAATTACAACTATGCATTTGTCTTTTATGACATATCTGATCGTGAGAGTGAAGCGGGAAAAAATAGAGTAACAAAAGTCTTTAAGTTATGTAAAAAGTATTTTAAACACCACCAAAAATCAGTTTTCAGAGGAAATATCACACCCTCAAGTCTCATCAAATTTAAAAATGATATCAAACAAATAATTGACCAAGAGATAGATTACATCTCTATCATAAAACTCCGAAGCAAAGCAGTTTTTGACGAAGAGACGATAGGTAGCCAAGAAAAAGATAGCGAATCAATCTTTTTGTAGTTTTTCCAAGCTAGTTTTGATATGAACCTAACAGGAAGTATGCTATAATCATATTTTAAACTGTTATTTGACTTACCATTGTTAAAAACAAAAAACAGTTGGAAAAATAAGTTTAAAGAACCGAAAACAAGAGAAATAGTAGGTATTTCTAATCTTATAAGTACCTATTCTTCTTATACGAACCGACACATGAGATGTATTTAAAT
>CAYOWG010000213.1:0-1642 GCA_964407605.1 uncultured Sulfurospirillum sp.
CTAAGAAGCAGTCTATACTCTGCACGACTCGTAAACATACGATATGGCTCTTTAGTCCCTTTTGTGACTAAATCATCGATAAGAACACCTATATATGCCTCATCACGGCGAAGTATAAGCGGCTCTTTATCATCCAGACTCAATACTGCATTTATCCCTGCCATAAGTCCTTGAGCAGCAGCCTCTTCATATCCTGTTGTTCCATTTATCTGCCCAGCACAGTACAAGCCACTTACTTTTTTTGTTTCAAGCGTATGTGTCAAGTCTCTTGGGTTTACATAATCGTACTCTATGGCATATCCATATCTGACTATCTTTGCATTTTCAAAGCCCACAATAGAGTGAAGCATGTCTAGCTGAGCTTCGGGAGGCAAAGATGTTGTAAGCCCGTTTACATAATACTCTGTTGCTTCAAGTGTTTGAGGCTCTACAAAAAGGTGGTGTCTATCTTTATCTCTAAATCTGTTGATTTTGTCTTCTATACTTGGGCAGTACCTAGGACCCGTCCCCTCAATCTGCCCAGTAAACAAAGGGGCTCTATGGAAGTTATTTTCTATGATTTGATGGGTGTTTTCGTTTGTGTAAGTTATATAGCATGGTAGTTGCTTTGGCTTAAAACTCTCTCTATTGGTTCTAAAACTAAACGGAATTGGGTCTTCATCTCCAGCTTGTATCTCCATCTTGGAAAAATCTATACTCTTCGCATCTACCCTTGCACATGTTCCAGTTTTTAGTCTTCGCATATCCAAACCTAAATCCCTCATCGAGTCTGAGAGCTTGTTTGCGGGAAACTCGCCAACTCTTCCAGCCTCTTGTTTTTGCTCGCCTATATGGATAAGACCTTTTAAAAATGTTCCCGTTGTCAATATAAGCTTTTTTGTGTGGTAATGATTTTGAAGATGAGTGATGATGCCCGTAACTGTTCCATCTTGAGTTGTTATCTCTTCGGCTATCTCTTGAACGACATAAAGATTTTCACTCTGTAACACCAAGTTTCGCATATATACTCTATATTTATCCATATCTATCTGAGCTCTGCTTCCTTGTACTGCTGGTCCTTTTGATTGGTTTAGTATGCGGTATTGGATTCCATTTATATCAGTTGCTAGCCCCATCTGCCCGCCAAGTGCATCAAGCTCTTTTACAAGGTGTCCTTTTGCAAGTCCACCGACTGCTGGATTACAGCTAGTAGCTCCAATCTGTTCAGCTAGTATCGTTATAAGTAGGGTTTTTTTGCCTAGTCTTGAGCAAGAGAGTGCCGCTTCTATGCCAGCATGTCCACCACCAACGACTATAACATCATATTTCATAAAATTCCTTCGATTATTGTGAAAGTATTATATCTTTTTTTGGCTTTTATCAACCCATGAGGCAAGAAAAAAGGCAAATAAGGCTAATAGTGAAGAGAATAAAAAGAGATGCGAAAAGCCTTCAAAAATATCCACGATATAGCCTCCTCCAACAGGACCTGCTATCTGCCCTATCGCAAAAAATATAGTAACAAAGCTGAGTATTCTTGCAGTATGACTTGCACCAAAAAGCTCGCTACTTAGTAGTGCCATGATAATAGGAACTCCCCAAGCAGACAAGCCAAACAAAAGAGCAGATATCCAAACTAGCGTGATGGGAGAATCAAAGATGA
>CAYOWG010000214.1:0-1638 GCA_964407605.1 uncultured Sulfurospirillum sp.
AACAAGATAGTTGGATTATGAACTTATGATACAAAGTGAAATCTTTTACCTCTTCTCAATCATCTCAATCGGCTACATTCTTGGCAATATAAAGATAAAAGGCTTCTCATTAGATATAACGGCTATGCTTATAATAGCTCTCATAGCGGGGCATTTTGGTATGGTTATCTCTGAAGAGTTTCAGTTTTTTGGCTTAGCGATTTTTATATATGCCGTTGGGCTTCAGTCTGGTCCTGGTTTTTTTGAGACTATCAAAAAAGATGGAGTTAGACTAAATCTTCTTGCTATTATCTTAGTTGTTTCTATCTTTGTGATGATTAGTGCTATTGGTTTTTTTATGGAGCTTCCTAGAAGTACAATTGACGGGATATTTGCTGGCTCATTGACTAGTGTTCCTGCTTTGGCATCTGCTTTAGAAGTTAGTCAGAACTCATCTACTTCTGTTATATTTGGTTTGATTTATCCTTTTTGTATTGTTTTTACTGTTTTATTTGTTCGTTTTTTACCTATCATCTTTAGGGTTGATTTGGACGATGAGATAGCAAAATACGAAGAAGCACAACGCAAAAAATATCCTGATGTCTTTACAAAAAACTACAAAATCACAAATATCAACTTTAAAAATAGCAACATAGATAAGCATCAGGTTGAGGAGATGACAGGCACGGTAATTGAACGCGTGGAGTATGTGGGTGATGAGGATGACAAGTGCTTACATGTAGATGACATAGTAAGAGCCTCAGGAACTGCAAAAGAGCTAAAAAAGCTTGAGATTGTACTAGGCGAGGAGATAAATAACTCATTTAAATTTCATGACAATATGAAATCATACAGACTACTCGTAGCTTCAGAAGATATAGTCGGTAAAAAGATAGGACAACTCTCCCAACTCAAAACACTCGGAGCAGTTATATCAAAAGTAAGGCGTTCTGGTATCGACATCACTCCAGATCCTAGCTTGACTCTTAGGCTTGGGGACAAGCTGTTTGTTGTGGCTCCTAGAGAGTACGGTAAAAGAGTTACCGACATCATAGGCGATGACTTACAAAAGTATCCAGCGGCTGATTTTTTACCTATATCGCTAGGGATAGTTTTGGGTATATTGGTTGGTAGTATCCCGTTTGCTGTTCCTTGGCTTGGTACTATCAATCTTAGTTTTGTGGGCGGGATTTTACTTGTGGCAATTTTGCTTGGCAGATTAGGCAGGATTGGTCCTATAGTTTGGCAACTCTCTCCTCACTCAACAAGCATGATGAAGACTTTGGGGCAGCTTATATTTATGGCAGCAATCGGAACAAATGCTGGAAAATACCTCGTTGAGTCCATATCACAAAATGGTTTCACACCAGTCTATATAGCACTATTTGCTTTGCTTTTTTCAATCATCATGATGACTATTTTATGCAGACTATTTTTAAAGATGAATTTCATAAACATACTTGGACTTCTCTCAGGAGCCATGGTTTCTACTCCAGCACTTACTATGGTAAACAACACTACAAAATCAGAGTACGCCTCTATCTCTTATGCTGCAGTTTATCCGATGAGCTTGGTTTTAATGATAGTTTTAGCACAATTTGGTGCAAAATTGTTTTGAAAAAAATAGTTCTTATTGGGGCTTCAACTGGTGGCCCTGGT
>CAYOWG010000215.1:0-1635 GCA_964407605.1 uncultured Sulfurospirillum sp.
AGAACATAACAAAACCAGTTATGGCTTGGATAAACCACATGTTTGTTTCATCATGCTTCATCATCTTCATATGAGTCCTATAAGACTGCCACTGCCTAAAGTTGATAGGTAGTTTTCTCATACCCATAGCCGCATGAATTATAAAAATAGCAAACACAATAGCCACAACTATCGACACAAGCCAAGGCTGAGGCTCACTAAAGATAAAACTCCCCTCAAAAAACTTTGATACTGCATACATAAAGTCTTTACTTATCAAGATAGTTGATACGAAGAACATATGCCCCCACATAAACAGACCCAAAAACAGCCCTGTTGCACTCTGGATATAGTCAAGTCTAGCTGGAAGCCTACTCTTTTTACCCTCCGCGGATTTGCCCAAAAATCCCTCTATAAGGTCACTCACCATCACATCCTTTTTATGATTTTCCACACTCTTTCAGCGGATACTTTTTACATATAATACTCTTTTACTTATTAAAAGTAAGTTATTTTTAAACTCTATATTGATATTTTATAATTAAATTACTCCACAAACATAAGTCTTTGTTATTTTGAAATGTCATCTGTTGCCCATTTTTTCTATATGCCTTAGTCTTTTCTCTATTGGAGGATGTGATGCAAAGTATGTAGCCAAAAAGCCCACTATCCCAAAAGATTTCATATCATCAGCAAGACGCAACTGCTCTTGAGGGACTTTTCCTAACTTTGCTAGTGCGTGATATATGCCGCTAGCTCCATTGAGCCTGACTGCCCCCTCATCTGCTTTGTACTCTCTATACCTACTAAACCACATCAAAATCATTGATGAAAATATAGAAAAAACCATCTGCAAAGCAAAACTTATAGCAAAATAACTCATATTTGAGCCGCTTCTTCCTTTTGTAATTATATTGGCTATAATCCTTGAGAAAAATATGACAAATGTATTTAAAACGCCCTGCATAAGGGTCATAGTAACCATATCGCCATTTTTTATATGTGCTATCTCATGAGCTAAAACACCCTCTATCTCCTCTTTGCTCATAAGCTCAACTAGCCCTGTGCTTACTGCAACTAAGGCACTATTTTTGTTCCACCCTGTTGCAAAAGCGTTTGGTGGAGCCTTAAATATCCCAACATCAGGCATCTTGATACCAGCACTACGAGACAAATCCTCAACACTATCCATAAGCCAACTCTCAAAACTGTTCCTTGGACTCTCTATAATCTTCACTTTCATACTGTGAATTGCCATCTTTTTAGAAAGCAAAAGAGAGATAAAACTCCCCCCAAACCCAAAGATAGCAGTAAACAAAAGAAGTCCGCCCGTACTACCTGAATCAATCTGGATACCAAAAAAGGCACCAAATATAAAAATCACCAAATACAAAGAAGCCATAACCGCTAAGTTCATCGCTATCAACATCACTATTGCCATTTCTTATCCTTTTTTACAACATCCATATTGGGCTCTTTAGCATGCTTCATCAAAACATAAACAACCACCACAAACAAAACCACCATTAGGATAGTAAAGTAGATAGGGATATCTTTTAATACCACAAAAGTTACTATCAAAATCGACAGAAAGGTTGGTGCTTCATTGTATGCTCTGAAAAACTTTCCGCTCTTTGTACATGTAGAGTTTAAAAG
>CAYOWG010000216.1:0-1634 GCA_964407605.1 uncultured Sulfurospirillum sp.
CTATCTTTGACCAGTTTCCTTATACTGACCATATAGAATCAGGAGTTATACTTCAAACTCGTTAAGCTTTGTGTTTATGATGTCAGCTTGCTTTGAAAGCTTTTTTGTGTAGTCAAAAAGCTCATGTGCACTTTTGTTGTTCTCTTGGGAAAACTCTAGGATAGTATCGATTTTGCTTATCAGTTTTTCTGTCTCTTTACTTAGTGAGTAAGAGACTTGGGAAGATTCTCTTGAAGCATTTGAAGCCTCCTTCATAACGCTTTGAGTCCCCTCTATGTTTTCTTGTACCTCAGAAGAGTCAGCAACAAGTTTTTCGATAAATGCGTAGTTCTCTTTCATCTGTCCGTTGGCATTGGAAACATTTTGGACTATTACGCTTATGCTTACATTGACTTCTTCTAGCGATTTTTGTGTTCTTTCTGCTAGTTTTCTCACCTCATCAGCAACGACTGCAAAGCCTCTTCCGTGCTCACCCGCTCTTGCCGCTTCTATGGCTGCATTGAGCGCAAGAAGATTTGTCTGATCAGCAATCTCAGATATGATATCTAGTACCGCTTTTACTTGCTCAGTATCAACTGTGAGCTGTGATAGCTTTTCAGAAGCTTCTGCTTCTACTTCTGCTGCTTTATGTATGTTTGCTACTAGTGCCTTGATGTTATTGGTCGCAGCATCTAATTGTGACTCAACAATAGTTATATCATCGCTTGTTTTGCTTGAGATTTGCGTAGCACTCTCTAGTTCTATCTTCATGGAGTCGCCTATGGTTTTTGTCTCTTTGACAAAGCTTACTTCTTCAGTAGTTCTACTCTCTATCTTTGTTGTTGTTAGTGAGACTAGCTTAGCTATGTTTTCATTTTCTAGTGAGCTTTGCTTTGAGGCTTTTACTGTCTCATGTATCTTTGATATGAACTGATTTATATTTTCGGCTAGATAGGCAATTTCATCATTTGTTTTAACATGGATTCTTTTTGTAAGGTCACCACTACCGCTTGCCAAGTCTTTGGTTATATCAGAAAGTGACTCTACTGACTTTGTGATACTACTTACCATGAGGTAGGTAAATACCATAAAAAATAGCAATCCTATCACAGAACCACCTATAAGAAGTGTTCTTGAGGAGTTAAAAAATGAATTATAGTTCTTTTCAGCCTCAAGTGTTCTGTTTTGAGCACTCTTTAAAATAGGGTCTACTTTAAACTTCACTGCTCTCCATAATTCTAGTCCTTTTTTGTTGTTTGCATCCGTTATCTCTTTTCCAACAAGGGTCATTCCAAAATCAATAAGAGCATCAATAGGCTTCTCCATGCTTGCGCATGCTTCTTCCATGTATTTTTTTAAATATATTCTATTTGTTTTTAAATTATTTATAGATTTTTTTAAAGTTACTTGAGCTTTTTTACTATCAGGCGTTAAAAGCAAGACACCTCTTGAACTATTGAAAAGAAGTCCATTGACCATGATTTCGCTCAATATTTTTTCAGTTTTTAGAGCAGTTTCAATCTCCTTGTGATTTTTATCAATTCCATTAAGAGCATAAACAACTAATCCTATGTTTAGCGTAAAGCCAATAAATGTCGCTAGTACAAGTATCCAGCCTTTTGTTTTGATTTTGATTTTATTTAATAAATACATTT
>CAYOWG010000217.1:0-1618 GCA_964407605.1 uncultured Sulfurospirillum sp.
TGTATCTGCTTTAACTGCTCTTTTAAAAAGTACTCTTTATTGACTTTCTCTATTCTTGAGTGAGCTTTTGCCTTTATCTCTTTTTGCAAGCGACTTGTCTCTATAGCATCAACTAGATGTTCTATCAGCATCAAAACTTTTGCTTCAGGATTTGTCTCAATAAAGAGTGCATAAGCCTGATCTTTTTTGAGTTTTATAGCACTCGCTATAAGGTCGCAAACTCTATTTATATCACTGTTTTCTTCTATAGTTTTTAGCAAATCAGGAGGAAAAAACATACTCACAACAGAGAGTCCTCTTACTTTTTCTTTTAAAACAGACAAAATTGCATCACTTTTTTTGGTTTGTATAAACTCTTCTTTCAAAAGCTCAACAGTTGCACACAAAGGCTTCAGACTTTTTCGTACTACTATCTTGCCTTTTGCCATGCCTTGAAAAAGTATCTTCACTCTTCCATCAGGAAGTAGCACTTTCCTCATAACAGTTCCAACAACACCACTCTTGTATATAGCTTCAAAATCACGCAAGTTTTCTTGTCCGCTCTTAGCTGGACATATCATGATCAAGGTATTGTCTTTTAAGGCCATATTGGCTGCCGCAATGTTCTCTTCATCGTCTAAAAAAATCGGTGAAATCATAAATGGGTATAAAAATAGCTCATCTTCTACTATGATCGGTAAATCCGATGGGAATGGAGCATAGTCGTCTAGCTTCATATATATATTCTCCTAAAAATTATTACTTATTATATCAGCTTGTAGTTTAAAAGAGAGTAATTTACTCTCTTTTATTCTCTACTCTTCAAACCAAGAGCGATACCAAGGTATATGAGGTTTTATCATGTTCGCATCTTTTTGTAGCGAGTTGTCAAGCTTATCTTGATATATCTGTGCAGCTATCGGCTTATCTATGCGAGTATATAAATCTGCTATATTTTGTATCATAAAGTAGTTACCAAGTCGAAGCTTGACATACATAGTCTCGACCATAGGCTTAAACTGCGAGTCAGGATATCTCTCAACAAACTCTCTTGTCTGTTTCATCGTATCGAGCAAAAGCTGTTGATTTCTATTGGGATTTGGGAAAGACTCAAAGTTTGCTTTTATCTTTAAAAACCTAGCATACTCACTTCTCTTTGAAGTTCCAAACCTCTTTATGTACTCATCAAGATAGAAGTTTGCAAGCAGATACTCCTCCTCTTCCATATGTGCTTGAGCCAAGATAATCATAACCTCAGGAAGCAAAGGAGAGGAGATATGCTCACTAGAGAGCGAAATATAAAGGTTATCAGCCTCTTCTAGATCATAATCTTTTATCTTCTTTATAATCTCACCATACCAATAAAGAGCAGGCTTATTATAAACCTCTTTGCTCTTAGTCGCGCATCCAAAAAAAGCAAACAAAACAAAAAACAAAACTATTATCTTAGATATTTTCATAGAATTTTTCCTTTAAAAACATAATTGTACCTCTTTTTTAGTTATTAGAAGATAAAAGTTGATTTTTTCTTAGATATACCGATTTATATACTAGAATAATAAAAATATTAAAGGAAAAAAATGACCTTTGAAGTAAAAGCAACAATCCCAGGTTTCGAGCAGATAAAAAGCGTAGAACT
>CAYOWG010000218.1:0-1592 GCA_964407605.1 uncultured Sulfurospirillum sp.
AAAACTATCATTTTTTAAGTATCATTTTGCTATACTATATCTACAAACCCCTAGGATTAGGGACACAAAGGAGACAAGATGAACTTAAGTATCGTAGGAAAACAATTAGATTTAACAGAATCCATCAAGGCGCATGTAGCGAGTGGAAAAAGCTCACTAGAGAAGTATAACCTAGATATTATCTCGATGAGAGTTGTCCTTTCGGCAGACGAGAGAAAAGGTAAAAAAGGCTTTAGTGCAGAGCTTGCTATCAACCTTGCCCACAAAAACACTATAGTAATCAAACAAAAAGATAAAGACCTCTACGCTGCAGTTGATTTAGCGATAGACAGAGCTAGAAAAGTTCTCAGACGACACCACGACAAGATAACAAGCCGCAAGGGCAAAGAAGAAGAGATTGTCGAGGAAGTTTTTGAAGATGTAGATGAGATTGTCCCAAAAAGACTAAGAAGCTACAAACCAATGCAGATAGAAGAAGCACTACAAGAACTAAAAGACAGCGGAAGACAGTTTTTCGTTTTTATTGATAAAACAGATGCGATGCGAATCCTATACAAAAAGAAAAACGGCAACCAGTACGGACTCTATTAGCCGATTTTGGGAAAGTTTTATAGCTTTCCCAGCCTTTTTTTAGCCTCACTCAATATATCCTCTTGCATATCATAAAACTCGAACTTTTGACCACTCTGTCTTTCTCCACCTAAAACATCTCCGCCTTTTCTGTACTTCAAATCAAGCTCTGCTATATCAAAACCGCTGTTGGATTTGCTAAACTCCACTAGTCTTTTTGAGCTATCTTGATTTGTGTATAAAAAACAGTAGCCCTTTAGTCCAGCTCTGCTGACTCTTCCTCGTAGTTGGTGCAAAGTTGCGAGTCCAAGTCTTTCAGCTCCCACTATGACTATGGTCGAGAGTTTTGGCAAAGATATACCAACTTCTACTAGAGTAGTTGCTATAAGGATACTGCCCTCATCTCTAAAAACTTCCAAAACTTTCTCTTTGTTTTTATCAGCCCCAAAAGTTACAAATACTTTTTTATAATTTTTCTCCCAATACCCTCTAGCTTCCTCGATAGACTGATACTTTATAGTCTCGCTCTCTTCGACTAGCGGATATATAACTATCACTTGCCTACCCTCTTCTATCTCGCTTTTTATATGCAGACTTAGCTCTTTAAAATCAGGCTTTCTTATGATTTTTGTATCTATATCTTTTTTAAATGGCATCTCTTTTATAAAAGAAAAATCAACCAAAGAGGACTGTATCATACTCATAGTCCTTGGAATCGGAGTAGCCGTAAACTGCAAAAAATGAGGATGCTTATCTTCTATGATAGAGAGTTGATTTATAAGCTCCCTTTGTTTAGTGCTAAAGCGGTGCTGTTCATCCACCATAACCAAATCAAAATCAGGAAGTTTTCTATGAAGCAAAGCGTGAGTGCCTATCAAAAAGTCATATTGACTCAAATCCTCTTTTTTTGAAGTCGCACTCACAACTAAAAAACTCTTTACATGTAAGGGTAGGAGTTTTTTAGCTTCCCCAAAAAGCTGATTTGCCAGTATAGTTGTAGGAGCCATCAAAACTGCTCTTTT
>CAYOWG010000219.1:0-1585 GCA_964407605.1 uncultured Sulfurospirillum sp.
GAAAAATACTGTCAATTCTCTTATATTGTGATACAACTTCAAGTAAAGCGCTATTTTATGACATCTTTTGCTTTTTTTATAGCACTATCCACCGCCTTTTTTGCGGCTTCCCATGCATGATTTCCTAAGCGTTTTGCCTCTTTTGTTGCGTTTTTAGTTCTCTCATCTTGCTTGATAGCCTCAAGTTTTTGGGAAGCCATTTTTTCAAACTCTTCTAGTTTGGTTTCAACCTTTTTTATAAATTCATTATCTTTTATATTTATCTCATCAATCTTTTTGCCTAGAGTTTCCCTAGCTTCAACTGTTGCTCTTTTTACTTTTTCTAATAAGGTGTCTATGTCGTTTTCTAATATATCGCTGATAACTTGTGCACTTTTCCCGCTTGAGCGATTTTTAACATTTCTTACCATCTCTACAAAATCATTCTCTATGCCTACTAGCTCTTTTTTTGCATCTATCAAATCATGGTCTATCGCCTCTTTAGGCGTGTGTTCAAGATCATTTTTCAACTTCTCTATCGCCTTTACCATCCCCTCTTTGCTCCCATGAATTGTTCCGTTTAGAATGCTTTTTGCATTTCCATGGTCTTCATCGGCGATATCACAAGCAACTTCTAGGATACTACTTGTAATATTTATAAATCTATCTTTTAAGAACTCGCCCTCATTGATTGTTTGGTAAGCTATATTTTTTGTGATTTCAAAGATAGTATCTTCTATATCATCTGCTTTTTCAAGAGTAGTTAAAAGAGCCTCGCTAGTAGTCTCTTTTAAGATTCCTAGCATCTCAACACCTCTTAGTTTTGCATCATGAAGAGCTTTAAGTGATTCTTCTGCCACTGATTTATCCATATTTCTTATATGAGCCTCAAGGGTATTAAAAGTTCCATTTATGGTATTTTTTATGCTCTCTTTTTGTGCAAGTATAGACTTTTCTAGCTGCTCTTTTTCATACATACTTTTGTATAAAAACTCCTCTTTAGTATAAGAAGATGCCTTTATAAGACCGTTTATAACAGCGTCTATATTTTGTGCCGTATGCAGATTTTCACTTTGTAAAGTTCTATCAAACATCTCAAAAAGCTCTCCTAGGCGGACTTGTATGCGAGTATCGTCTTTGAGTCTCTGAATTTTCTTTTTAGATAACTCAAATGTAAGCTCACTAATAATCTCAAAAAGCTTTTCGCTCTTACTATTCTCTTTTAGTGTAGCACTAAATATATTTTGTATCGTTTTCATCTCTAACTCCTATAGAACAAATTTAATTGATTTGTGATTTTTAAGCTCATCAAAAAGTGCTTTTCTGTCATCTTCGCTATGCACTAGTGTTGAAACCGTATGACTTTGGTACTTGCCTGTTTTGCTGTTGTTTGATTTTTTTATGTCATATTTTCTGCCACAAAAAACAGTCTTGATTATCTCGCCTGCATCTTGATATGACTCCAAGATGGTTTTATACTCCCATTTGCACGGGTAGTCTAGTTTAAGTTCTTTTAAATTCACCGCTTTTCCCACCATACTTTGATTCTAGTTGTACTTCAGAAATAACCATCGATTTATCTATCGCTTTTGCCATATCATAGATA
>CAYOWG010000220.1:0-1569 GCA_964407605.1 uncultured Sulfurospirillum sp.
TTGGTCTAAACTGGAGTATGGTTCAAGCGGGAGAGTATTGTGGTATCGCTCGTAGTCCTTCTCGTGGGACTGAGGGAGCAAGAACTATAAGACCTCAAGATGGATTTAAAAACAAAAGTTTAAAAGATATGGCAAAGCTCATATACTCATGCGATGAGCTTTCACGCTCTATTGGGCTTGCAGCGATAAATGCTTTTTACAATCGTCCAAAAGAAAATATACAAGAAAAACAAAAATGGGGATTTGCAAATGTCAATCCTCCAGGAGACGATACTGTGATTATTGGAGATTTTGGCAAAGAGATGAAAAAAAGGCTTCCTATGGCAAAAGTAGTCGAGAGAGAACCAAAACAAAACCAAGTTGATGCCACTCAAGCAAAAGATGTAATCTCAAACACAAACAAACTAATCATAACAGGGCAAACCCTATCAAATGGAAGTTTAGAACCGATACTGCTTTCATCACAAGAGGTCAAATGGCGAATGCTTTTAGGACCAAGTGTGCCTTTAGCTCCAGCTCTTTTAAAGCAAGGATTAAATCAACTATGTGGCACAGCAGTCCATGATATAAAAGCAACTGAAAGATTTATCCTAGAGACTGGTTCGATGATAATGCTGGATAATTTAGTGCAAAAAATAGCATTATCATCATAAAGAGCAGTCACAAAACTACTCTACATGTAGTCCTCATGCGGAAAATTCTCAACTACAAAATCTATATCCTTGTCCCCTCTTCCGCTTAGGTTTACCAAGATTGACTCATAAGGCTTATCTTTTGCAAGTTTCATAGCAAAGGCAACTGCGTGAGCTGTCTCAAGAGCTGGGATGATTCCCTCATAGCGAGACAAATCATAAAAGGCTTGTATAGTCTCTTTGTCATCTGCGGTTGCTATCTTCGTTCTGCCTATGCTGCTTAGATAGGCATGCTCTGGTCCAACGGAGGGATAGTCTAGTCCACTTGCTATGGAGTGAACTGGGGCTGGAGTTCCATCTTCGTTTTGTAACATTATGGAGTTAAAGCCGTGAAGAACTCCTGCTTTTCCAAAACTAAGACTTGCAGCATTTTCTCCTAACTTCGTGCCTGTTCCCATAGGCTCAACTCCGTACATCTCACAAGGGTCTTCCATAAAAGCTGAAAACAAGCCTATAGCGTTACTTCCACCACCAACACAAGCCACTAAGTTGTCTGGTAGGTTTCCTGTCATATCTAAAAACTGCTCTCTTGCCTCAAAGCCAACTACGCTTTGAAAATCTCTTACCATTTTTGGATATGGATGAGGACCAACGACTGAACCGATAGCAAAAAACATATTTTCAGGGTCACTCAAATATGCTCTAAAAGCACTATCAACTGCCTCTTTTAGAGTCCTTGCACCAAAGCTAACTGGCACTATCTTAGCCCCTAAAATCCTCATGCGAGTTACATTTGGATGCTCTTTTTTCATATCTACTTCGCCCATGTGTATCTCGCACTCTAAGCCAAAATACGCAGCAGCAGTTGCAAGCGCAACTCCGTGTTGCCCTGCTCCTGTTTCTGCTATGATCTTTTTCTTACCAAGATACTTAGCTA
>CAYOWG010000221.1:0-1547 GCA_964407605.1 uncultured Sulfurospirillum sp.
ATGTATAATTATATCTAAATTTTATGAGGACTTTTAATGGAAGAACTATTGGTAACAGCAATCAAGTTTCATGTTTATTTTGCGGTTGCCATGATGATTGTTGCTTTGATAAATCTCTATTTTATCTTTAGAGATAAGGAATTTTCAAAAAAGGTCAAGAAGATAAATCCTATCTATTATGCTCTGTTGGCCTCAGTTGCATTTACGGGCGTTATAATACTGAGCGTTTATATGTTTGAGATGACCCATGCGGTTTATTTGATGATTTTGGTTTGGTTTGTTATATTTATCATGAGTATGAAGCTTTTTAAGAAGTATAAATATGGAAGCCCAAGTGAGTATAGGGCGTTTGCGAAGAAGAAATACATCTTAGATAAAGTTTTATTGTTTGCTACTTTTGTACTTGCCTATGCAGTATAGCTTTTATTGATTTATTTTGTTTAAAGTCTATTTCAGCTATAATCCTAATCCCCTTTTCAGATTGATAAGGGCAAATAATAGTAATTTTTAGGAAAATATAATGAAAAAAGAGATACACCCAGAGTATGTTACATGTAAAGTAAGTTGTGCTTGTGGCAATAGTTTTGATACTATGTCAAACAAAGCAGAGATGAAAATCGATATTTGTAGTGAATGTCACCCATTTTTCACAGGAAGTGAAAAGATAGTTGATGCCGCAGGTAGAGTTGAGAAGTTTAACAAAAAGTATAACTTAAAATAGTCTAGTAAACACCTTGGTTTACTTTATTCCTACACCGATAGGAAATCTTGAAGATATCTCACAAAGAAGCTTGAAACTTCTTTGTGAATGTCATACACTTTTTTGTGAAGATACAAGAGTCACAAAAAAACTCCTCTCGCTTTTAAGTGAAAAATACAAGCTAACATTTGATATAGAAAGCTTTATATCACTTCACTCACACAATGAAAAATATATCTTAGATAAGATTGACATAGAGATTTTTGACGAAACAGTAGCCTATCTTAGTGATGCTGGTATGCCTTGTGTTAGTGACCCTGGAAGCTATTTTGTGCAGTTTTGTCAAGAAAAAAACATATCTTATGAAGTTTTACCAGGAGCCAATGCGGCTCTTTTAGCTTATGCAAGTAGTGGATTTGAAAATCCGAGATTTACTTTTTATGGTTTTTTAGCACATAAAGGCAAAGAGCGAGAGAGTGGTTTGGAGTCTATAAGAAACTCCACCATTCCAACAATCATCTACGAATCCCCTCATCGCATAGAAAAACTCTCACTTGAACTTGCAAAACTTTTGCCTGAACGAAAAGCTATATTTATCAAAGAGGCTACAAAGAAGTTTGAGAAGCGGTTTGTCTCTACATGTAAAGAGATAAATGAGCAGTTAAAAGAAGCAAATCTAAAAGGAGAGTGGGTTATCGTCGTTGATGGGGAGGCTACATGTAAAGGTCATGCCATCACTCAAGAAGATATACTAGAACTTAAACTCCCACCAAAACAAAAAGCAAAACTTTTGGCAAAAGTGACTGGAAAAAGTGTAAAAGAGTGGTATGAGGAGCTGTCAAAATGA
>CAYOWG010000222.1:0-1533 GCA_964407605.1 uncultured Sulfurospirillum sp.
ATCAAAATAGACCGCATCATCAAAGTCTTTAGCATCAACGGGGTCAATAGTACAAAAATCAAGATGAGTCAAGTCAACTCTATCAGGATAGAAACTCTTATCTACAAAGTTACCATGAGATGAGGCTTCTAGTTCTGCTTTTTCACTAAAAAACTCAGTTTTCTCAAAAAGTTCCATTGAGATTTTTTCATCTATAGCTGGGTCGGACAAAACCCCTAAAACCTCTATTATAGTTCCTGTTTTGTTGTCTATCTTCAAAACTGTTCCCTCTGGGAGTTGCTTTAGTGATTTTTGGCTTGCAGTTATGTTTTGAATGAGTGTTGTTTTTATGTTTACTCCAACTACTCTTTTGTGTTGGATTTTTGTATATACTAAGCTTGAAGAGTGTTTTCTTTTAGCGATATATATCACTTTTGCTTTTGGGCGACCCTGTTTTGTGTGGAGTCGTCTTACTACGACTATATCGCCTCTCATGGCTCCAAGCGTATCACCCGCTTCGACCAAAAGGTCTTTCATCTGCTTGTTTGCATAAGTCTTGACAAACCCAAGTCCACCACTTGAAACATCGATAGTTCCAGCTCTGTATCTTGAATCAAACACATAAGTACCGTGTCTTAGTTTGAGGGCTTTTAGTCTTACGAGCTCGTTTATAAGGGAGGAAAATTCGCTAGGAATCTCCTCGCTTGTCACGCCGTGACTAAGAGCGAGGAGGAGTTCAATCACTGCTTGACTTTTTCTACGGCGTTTATAAATGGCTCTTTGTCTAGTTTGTTTAAAACAAGCATATCTAAAGATGAGGAGACCATACTGTCTTCAAGCTGACCAAAGATATTGATACAGTTTTTAACAATAAAAAGTGCATTTGAGTAGGGTTGTATATGCTCATCTGCATCTTTTGGAGTGCTTGAATATCGTATAGTCTCTATAAGCTCTCCTTCAAGGTTCCACTGTTCAAATATCTTTGCAGTTATCTCTTCGTTGCTAAAGCCTAGCATCTCTTTTTCCAAGGCTGATATCTGGGCAGGAGACTTTGTCTCTTTAAGAGCTTCTATGAACTTAGCATCTAGTTTTTGCTCTATAAGTTCGTTTGCTATGACTATCTTTCCGACCTCCATCATAAAAGAGGCAGGAATCAATATATCAAGCATCGCTCTATCTACTTTTGTGTACCAGTTGAACATCAAAGCACTTTGAGCAACAGAGATTTCTAGAAACTTTGCATTTGTTAGATTGTATGGAGACAGCTCTATCTTCATGTTTTTCTTTATAGCACTTGCAAGAGCAAAACCTCTTATAGTTGCCATGCCAAAAAGAGATACTGCATGAGAGACACTTTTGATCTCTCTACTAAAGCCATAAAGAGGCGAGTTTGATGACTTGAGTATGTTTGCTGTGAGCATGGGGTCGCCCTCAACTACTTTTATTAGCTCATTAAGAGAGCTATTTTTGTTTGTGCAGATGCTTTGGATTTTTATGACTGTATCATCAAGAGGCGGAAGTGCTTTTATCTTTTTTAGTATGTTGTTGTTCATT